>CAMLEO010000056.1 GCA_946478975.1 uncultured Steroidobacter sp. | reverse complement strand
GAGCACCCGATGGGCATCGAAGATCAGCGAACAATGGGACAGCTCGATCAGCGGGGACTGGTTAGCGACCACGGGGCGTTGCTATCGGCCGAGTCGCGCACGACGCGGCCCTCTCGTTCAAGTTTCAGCAGATGAGCCAGCAGCGAACCTTTCGCCACCGGATGCAGCCGCGGGTCCACATCGTCGTAGACACTCGCGACCAGCGTATCGATATTCGCCGTGCCCGCGCGCCCGAGTCTCTCGACAACCTTGGCTTCGCGTTGCAAGCGATGCGCGACGATGCGGGATATCTCCGCCTGCGCGTCTTCAATCACCAAGCCATGGCCAGGCGCCAGCCTCGTCACCGGCTCCTTTTGCAATCGCGCGAGCGATTGCAAATATTCGCTCATGCTGCCATCGGGCGGACTGATCACCACCGTCGAACCCTGCATCAAATGATCGCCGGTGAACAGCAAACCGGTGCCCGCGAGCAAATAACAAAGATGATTCGAAGCATGACCCGGCGTGTGTAGCGCACGCAGAGTGAAATCCCCCACACTGACGACATCGCCGTCGGCGAGATCTCTGCTCGGCGCAAACGTCGCGTCCTGACGTCCGTGCGCCGGCGTGTGCTTGCCCAACACTTTGGCACCCGTCGCAGCGGCAATCGCACCGGCGGCGGGTGAATGATCGGGATGAGTGTGAGTGGCGAGCACCGCGTCGATCCGACGCTCGGTCGCATCGAGAATGCGCTCGACGTGCACGGCATCTTCCGGGCCCGGATCGATCACCAGGTACGGCCCGGTGCCCACCAGGTATGTATTGGTGCCCGGCCCGGTCATGTAACCCGGATTGCGCGCCACCAGGCGACGCACGCCGGGCGCGATGGGGTCGAGTTGGCCGGAAGTGAGCGACATGACGCAAGACTACCACCGATTCCAGCCAGGCAACTCCTCACGCGCCTGCGGTAAGCTTGCACCGAATGAACCCCCTGTCGTTATTCGACTTAGCAAACATCGCAGTCGCGGGCTTTGCCGCCATCAGCGCGGTGCTGTTGCTGCTCGCCTATGCGGCACTCATCAACGTTCCGGGCAAGTCGATCTATTCGGTCGCCTCGTGTGCCGTGATGGTCGCGGGGCTCAGCGCGATTCAGATCGGCCATCTGCTGTACTTCACCGGCGGCCCGGAGCCGCTGCAGACCTTTTATTACCGGCTGGCGCTGTTCGTGGTGCCCTCGGCGTTCTATTCGTTCGGACGCTGGGCGATTCTGCCGGGCGAAGCGTTTCGGCCGCGGCAGTTGATTCATCTGCTGCCGATTCCGCTGCTGCTGGCGCTGCCGTTGAACGTGGCGCTGCCCATCCTGTTCCTGTTCGGCGCCGCGTACTCGGTGTGGCTCGGGCACCTGGTGTATGGCCTGCGCAGCCAGCGCCGACAGTTCCGGTTCGAGTTCCTGTATTTCGTGGTGATGTCGATCCTGGCGGTGATCGTGCTCGGGCTCGGCTTCGCCATTCCGCACATCGACCACGATTACTTCTACAACTTCTATAACAATGCTGTCGGCATCGGCGTCGCGATCATGCTGGTGGCGCTGGTCGGCAACCCCGATCTCATCGGCGACCTGACCGAAGCGGCGCGCGCCAGGTACGGTACATCGACATTGCGCGAGGTCGATGTCGACGCCTCGCTGACCCAGCTGAATCGACTGATGACCGAGGGCAAGGCTTATCAGAACGAGAGCCTCACCCTCGCCTCGCTGGCCAGCGCCGTCGGGCTGTCGGGCCATCAGCTGTCGGAGCTCATCAATACGCGGCTCGGCGTCGGCTTCTCCCGTTACGTTCGCGAATGCCGGGTGAACGCCGCCAAGACATTACTTATTTCGGCACCGAGCCGCTCCATCCTGTCGATCAGCATGGACACCGGCTTCCGTTCGCAGTCCGCGTTCTACGCGGCCTTCAAGGAAGTGACCGGGCAATCGCCGGGCGATTTCCGGCGCGGCCAGTCCGCGACTCCTGATTGATATTCCTGGAAAGTCCTAACTCGCTGATTCGCAAGGCACCGGAAAATTTTTGATCCGTACTGATCAGTGCGGAAGTCAGCGTCGTTGCGCCGCTGGATGCTCGCCTCGTGGTCACGTGATCACGCCGCCGAACTTCAGCCATGCCCGCCACACATCCTCGCCCGCCGGACTCCATCAAGGCCTATACCCGGCTCGGCCTGCACCTTTATGACCCGCTGATCGTGAACGTCGTTGCGCCTCATGTCTGGGGCTGCAGTCCAGACGTTCTGGTCGATCACTACCGGCAACACGTTACGTCCAATCACGCCGACATCGGTGTGGGGACGGGCTACTTCCTGGATCGCTGCGGATTCGGTTCGGCCCAGCCGCGGCTGGCCCTGATCGATCTGCAACCGAACTGTCTCGCGTACACCGCTCGACGACTGTCACGTTATCGGCCGGCGACATACGTCCGCGATGTATTGCGCCCGATCGGCGACATCGACGGCGGCCCGTTCGACTCGATCGCGCTCGGCGGCATCATCCATTGCCTCGCCGGCGACCTCACGCAAAAGAGCAAAGTCTTCGACATGCTCGCGCCGCTCACCAGGGGCGGGACGCGCATCTTCGGTTACACGCTGGTGTATGACGGCGTCCCCGATCGCGCCCGTCGCGTGCTCGTGCATCCGCTGCTCAACGGCCTGCGCGTGATCGACAACAAGAACGATCGCCTCAGCGACCTGCAGCGCGAGCTCCAGGCCCGCTTCGTCGATTGCCGGGTCGAGCTGATCGGCTGCATGGCGCTGTTCAGCGCAACCGTCTCCCGCAACCATTGATCCCATCCCGAGGAATACAAATATGAGCAACAAATTTCATTTCGTCTGCACGTCCGGTCGTCTCTCCTGCGAAGCGCGCCGCGCCTGGGAGAAAGTGTGCTTCTACGAGCACATTGCCACGCAGCCGTCATTCCTTTTGCGCACCGTGCTGCCGGTTCCGCAGCGGACCACCGGCGCGTATCGCAAAGTCGGCGACATCTCTCGCTGCATGTACAGCGACGGCGGTTACCTGGCGAAAAAGATTACTCACATCGTCGACGGCGAGCGGATCGACTTCGACATCATCGAACAATCGATTCGTTACGCCGACAGCATCCTGCTCCGAGGCGGGACGATCCAGATCGAATCACACGCCGACAGCACCAGCTCCGTGCACATGCTGACGCGCTATGAGTTGAAGGGCGGAGCGCGCTTCGTGCCTCGAATGTTTATCAATCACGTCGTCAGCGCGATGCATAAGATCGTGATTACAGATATGCAGGTGCGGCTCGCACCTTCCCTGAATAAAGAAATCAGTCCGGCGCGAGAAGAATCGGTACTTACATGATGTGCCTCTTGTCTATGACTCCGCTTTCCGCGGAGGTGCTGAAACTCGCTTCTTGCTACTTCGCTTGCGCGGCATACCGCCGATCGAACTGGCGCACTCCTTGGCATCCTCCACCTCTGCGCAATGAAGCGCGAGGCGAATGCGGAGAGCATCACGTTGATCAGGCGAAGCAATGGACTCACACATCTTGCGAGCTTCGGCGAGATTTCTGTCACGCCGAAGTTTGTCGGAAAACTCGCGCATCGTATGCTGGGCCCACTTTGATCGGGCAAAGAACAGAGTAGCGATGGCATTGTTGACAGCCCCGGCGATGAAGCGACTGACCGCTGACTCAACACCGGTATCGAAGTACAGGAATGCAGCGATGCCAATCAGCACGAACCCGACGACAGCAAAGAACACGCTGAGCCAGAAAGTGACCGTGTACTGCATCAGCACCTGAGAATAGTAGCGCTCCAATAGCGCTACTTCGAACGGCACATCGAGCGGCCCCGAGATCGCGGCCCCGACGGGGGCAGTGGCACGACCAATGCCGGCCAGGAATCTGCTCAAGTTGAAGTAAGGGAGCACGCCGGACCATTTCATTACGCATTCCTCGAATGCGTGACCGGAGGCGCTTGCCAGACCTAGCGCGGTAAGAATCCGTTAGCACCGCGCGTCCTCGGCCACGAGTGAATGGGTATGCACACTCAACTCAGGCGTAACGAGAATAAGACCAGGCGTCCAGCTGAAATGAGAAGGCGAATTGGCAACGGACCCGGCTTGAAAGACTGCAGTCCATGCTCCGAACGAGAGTGCCAGGGTGAAATATGCGAACGTGCCGACGGGCACGCACATGCTTTGAGAAAAGGCACAACAGCTGTCGACGCCGTTGCACCTCCGCGGATCGCCACTCGCGCTTGCGGACGCGATGAAGGTTGGCAAGAGATGCCCTGGCCAACTCAATCCTGTGGAAAGCGCGAGTGATCTCCTGGAGCACACGCCTGGCGACGTTCCATGTAAATACGACAGCCCATCGCAGCGCTCGCCCCACGAGGATGAGGCATTGCCATGTCGCGACGAAGAGCCAAAGACCGGTGGCCATATCGTGAGAGACTGGGCATGTGGCCGCCGTAAGCCCCGGTATATACCTCGCCGCCGAAACATGCAGTTCACTTACGACCGGAGGGGATGAATTTCATGCCAATGATCATCCCGCATACAGCGAACACGGCGATCGTTGCGGCAAAGACGATGCTGGCAATCAGTGGGGTGAACAGCACGGTCAGCACCCCGACGCCGATCACAGGCACCGAATTGCCAAAGAAACACACCACGAAATAAGCCGAGGTGACTTCAGCGCGCCGTTCCGACGGCGCGATGTCGTTGATGACTTGCAGGCTGCCACGATAACCGAGAGCGGCGGCGATGCCGCTCGATGCAGCGCCGGCGATCAATATCGGCAGCGATCCGACGGCCTGGGCCAGCACCAGCGACGCAAGGGAAGGCAACAGCAACACGAGACCGCTCAGCATCGCCGTGCGACTTGCCAACGTCCGCGTTAGAAACATCACGATCGTGGCCACGACAAACAATTCGCTGACCACAGCACCGCCCAGCGCGCGATTGGGTTGTTTGAGCTCTTCAATCAGGATCGTCGGGATCAGCGCTGCGTAGAAGCCCAGGAAGGCGAACGTGCCGAGCGCCGTCACCGCCGGTGCGAGAAACTGCGTGCGGATCGCTGACGGCACGCCGATGCGAGGCCGAATCGATACATCGCGCAGGCTGTGCACCGGTTGCGCAATCGTTTCTTGCGCGCGTGTAATGAAAAACGCGACGACCGCGAGCATCAAAAGATATACCACAAACGGCAGCTGCCTCGGCCAGGGCCCGTATTGAACCAGCGTGCCCGCCAGCAGCGGCCCGATCGCCAGCCCGGAAAAATTGGCAGTGGTCGCCGTCAGCGTGGCGCGAGGCCGCTCGGCATCGGCATAAAGCTCGGCCAGCCACGCCGCGCCCGTGCCGGATGCTAATCCGATGGCCACGCCGCACAGGATCCGTCCCCAATACAGCCAGGCGGTGTCACGCGCGAAAAGAAATGAAAACGTGCCGACCGCTGCCAATCCGAGCGCCGGCAGGGCCACGCGCCGCCGACCGATCTCATCCGAAAGCCGCCCGAAGATCAGCAGCGCTGTGAGATTGCCGACCACATACACGGCGTAAACCAACGTCAGCGTGATGGCCGAGAAATCGAACGCCTGTCGATACAGGCTGTAAAGCGGAGTGACAATCGTGCTGCTCATGAACAGCACACCGATGAAAGCCGCGATCGCGTGCCGCGTGGCCACGACGCCGCAGTAGTTGCGCAGGCAACGCTTCGCTATCATTACCACGACCTCACAATGAGATTAGAAAGCCATGCGGGCGGGGAGCAGCGGCCATTGTTACTTTAACCATCCTCCTGTTTGCGGCCCTGGCCGGGGCGGCGGTGTTCGTGCTGGGCATGCGCGTGTCCGGCAAGTCGGCGCAGTCCTCGGCAGTAGCCAACCGCAACCAAGCGGGTGCTGCGAGCCAGCCGATACCGGTGCTCCATGACGAACCGCCCGCGTTCGAAACCGACGCCACGGCTGCGGTCTTGGACGAGTGTTTTAAACTCGCGTTCGACGTGCAAAGTTTCGATTACGAAATTACCGGCACGCACGCCGCGGTGCTGGCAAAGATCAATCAGAACGCCGCCGAGTCGGTGCATCAGCGCGAATATTTTCCTCGCCGGCCGATGTTACTGCCGCGACTCATGCGGGCGCTCAACGATGACGACAGTACGCGCAAGGAAATCGTCCAACTGATTCTCGAAGATCCGGCGCTCGCCGGCAGCGTCCTGCAACGAGCAAACAGCGCCGCCTATCGCTACTCGCCCGTGCCCATCGAGAGCCTCGATCGCGCCGTAGTGCTGCTGGGATTGGAAGGATTGCGTGGCTTGATGGCTACGGCAATTTTGCAGCCGGTGTTTCGTCAGCCCAAAGGTTATTTCGATAACTTTGCGACCATCACTTGGGAACATGCGAGACGCACGGCTGCCGCTGCCGAAGTCTGCGCACGCGGCGTGGGCAACGCCGATCCGTTCGTCGCGCAGTTGCTCGGCTTGCTCGGCCCGCTGGCGCGCATCGTGGTGTTCCGGCTGACGATGGATACCTATCGTGAATGGCCGGACATTCTGCCGCGGGCCGAAGTATTCATTCGTGCCATCCAGACCCAATCGGCAAACGTAGCCGGCTTCATCGCCTCGACCTGGCAACTGTCCGAAGCATCCATCCGCGCACTTCAGGAACAGACCGAGAAAATCTCACCTGCCGTGATGAGCCCGTTGGGTCGTACGATTTACTTCAGCGACCTGTGCGGCGCCCTGGCGCTGCTGGTCCAGCGAGGCACGTATTCGGCCGAAGATGCGCAGGGAATGTTGATGCGGCAGGGCTTGGGCCGGGAAACCACTGCGCTGGTCTGGCGTGCCGCCCTGGCGGCGAACGAAGAATAGCTACAGGAACTGTGAGCGCGTGGCAGCCGTTTGAAGCACATCCGTAGTGATTTGCGAGACTGCCATGTCCACAGAGAAACGTCTGCCGCCCGGCCTGCACCGCATGCTGAGTTACGGTCGCGAGCAGGGCAAAATCGGCTGGATCCTGCTGTGGCTGCTGGGCGTGCCGATTCCGATCCTGTTCGTGCTGTTCCTGGTGCGAGGCTGCACGTAGACTGTCGGTCTCGAAGCCTCACGGGAGCACTGACGCTCATGCTGGTCACTTTTCGTTCGACCGCGACCGAATCCATCACCATGTTTCATGACGTGGCGGTGCAACTGCTGAAGCTCATGGGCGCCACGGGCCGTGTGCCCGGCGCGCTCGGTCCCGACGATGTGGGCCCGGCATTGCAGCGGCTGGAAAACGCGACCGAACAGATCCGGGCCGGCACGCACGTCACGCCGGCACGCCCCGCCGACAACGAAGACTCCAAGAACGAGGATGAAGACGACGAGCGCGAGCCGCCGGTGGACCTGGCGACCCGCGCCGTGCCGCTGCTGAGCATTTTGAAGCGGGCCGCGGCCGCCCACGCCGAAGTCATGTGGGAAGGCAAATGAGCTAAAATGCGTCCCCACCTGAAGGGGAGCGTTCATGGGCCGCATTTTCGAAGTCAGAAAGCACGCGATGTTCGCGCGCTGGAACCGCATGGCGAAGCAATTCGCCCGCATCGGCAAGGACATCACCATTGCCGTGAAGAACGGCGGCCCTGACCCGAATTCCAACCCCGCCCTGCGCCGCGTGATCCAGAACTCGCGCGCCGTGAACATGCCGAAGGACAAAGTCGAGGCAGCGATCAAGCGCGCCTCCGGCAAGGACGCAACCAACTTCACCGAAATCCTGTACGAAGGCTATGCGCCGCACGGCGTCGCGGTGCTGGTGGAAACCGCGACCGACAATCCGACCCGCACCGTCGCCAACGTGCGCAGCATCTTCAGCAAGCACAACGGCAACCTGGGCACGGCCAACAGCGTCAGCTTTCAGTTCAAGAAAATGGGCGTGTTCCGTCTCAACCCCGAAGGCATCGACCAGGACGACCTGGAGTTGTACCTGATCGATCATGGCCTGGAGGAAATGGGCGAGAGCACCGGCGAAAAAGGCGAGGCGCAGATCGTCGCCCGCTGCGCCTTCGGCGAATTCGGCATCATGCAAAAGGCGCTGGAGGATCGCGGCGTCACGCCGCTGTCCGCCGAACATGAATATATTTGCATCACCCCCACCGAGCTGCCCGAAGCGCAGGCCACCGAAGTCCTGGAAATGATCGACAAGCTCGAACAGGACGACGACGTGCAGAAGGTGTATCACACGCTCGCGTAGCGTCTCGCACGTTGGATTGACTCCCTTGCAGGAAACATTCAGCGAGCCGCTGCTCGAAGCGGCTCGACAGCTCGTCAGCGGCGGCGCCGTCGGCGAGCTGCGCGTGCTCCAGGCGGGCATGGTCGTCACGGGCGTCGTCAATAGCGACGCCAGGCATCGTGTTTACATCCGGCGTGCCGGCTCGCCCGGCGCTTTGCGAATTGCTGAAGCCGAGTGCAGTTGTGGCAACGATGGCCGCTGCGTGCATGTCGCGGCTGTCAGCGTCGCTGCGGTGGAAGCGCCTGCTTCGCCGGCTGCAGCTCGGCCAGCCATCAGCTCGCCACAGCCGTCTGCACCGCCTGGACAACAATTACTGCAGCGATTGTTTTACGTCTTGCAGATCATCGGCGATGATCGCGAATGTGACTTGCAGTTGTCCGTGTGGGTCGCTCAGCTCACGCCGGGAACGCAAAAGATCGCGCGGGGCAGCGCGAGCCCGTTCGTAGCGAGGACGACTGGAGGCAGCGAGTTTCCACGTTACGTCGATTCGGAAGATCGGCAGATCCTGCCCGGGCTGCTCGCGCAAAGAAACGAAGGGCCGTGGAGCTTGCGCGGCTCCGCCGGCGCCTCTTTGTTGAATCATGTACTCGCGACCAAGCGCGTTCTTTGGCAGACGCTCGAAGGGTCGCCTTTGCGAGTCGGCAAGCCAAGGCCTGCGCAGTTGTCCTGGGAGTTATTGCCGAATGGCGATCAGCGACTGCGCTGTGTCGTCGAGCCTGAGCATTCCCAAGTGCTCATGCATGTCGAGCCTCCGATGTATCTCGATGCCGCGAGCCATGAGATTGGCGCGCTCGCCCTGCCCTGTTCGATCGAACACGTGCGACAGTATTGGCAAGCACCGCCTGTCGCTCCAGAGCGGGCCGCCGCTGTAAACGCCGAGATCGCCGCGGCTAGCGTCACGCTGCCCAAATTGCTCGCGATTGCCCCGCAGCCTCAGCCCCTACGCAGCTTGAGCGCCAAGCTTCACCTCGCCGCCGGCCCGAGCGCGACCCTGCACTTTGTTTATAACGGCCTGGCCGTCGACAGTCGCTCGCTCCCAAATAACGCCGTCACAGTAAGAATTCTGGCCAGCGCCGGCGCCTCAGCTTACGCGACGAGCGAAGCGAGTTCGCGAAACGCCGCCGCGCTCGCAACGCACGTCCAGCTGTACGAAATCGATCGTGACCTCGGCGCCGAGCGACAAATACAAGCGCGACTGGACGCGGCACTGGCCGGCAGCGAGCAAGGCGGCGACTTCTGGCTCACCTTCATGCTCCTGACCGTGCCGAAGCTGCAAGCCGACGGCTGGGACATCTTCATCGACGACGCTTTCCCCTACCGGCTCGCGAACTCCATCGAATGGTACGCCGACGCAGACACCCGCCGTGACCGCGAATGGTTCGACCTCAAGCTGGGCATGGTCGTCGACGGCCACCAGGTCAACCTGCTGCCCGCCTTGGTCGACTACCTGCAAGGCGCGTTGGGAAACGGCGAAGCCGGCTGCCGCCGCGTCGGCGAGCAGTTGTTTGTATTGCTGCCGGACGGCCGCTACCTGCCAGTACCAATCGATCGCATCAAGCGCATCGCCGACACGCTGGTCGAACTGTTCGAGCACGACGCGCTCGACAAGCAGCAAACATTGTCGTTGCCGGTCGCGCAGGCGAGCCGCCTCGCACAACTCACCGCCGAAGCCGAATCTCCAGTACTCCGCTCGCAAGACACAACACTGCTGGAATCCGTCGCCGAGCTGCGCAATTTTACGGCGATTCAACCGCTGGAAGCGCCGCCAGGATTCAACGCAAGCTTGCGCCCGTATCAACAGGAAGGCCTCGGCTGGCTGCAATTCCTGCGACGCTGCCGCCTCGGCGGCGTGCTTGCCGATGACATGGGTCTCGGCAAGACGGTGCAAACGCTGGCGCATCTGGCAATCGAGAAACGAGCCGGCCGGTTGCAGAAGCCGTCGCTGATCATTGCGCCCGTGAGCGTCATCGGCAACTGGGAACGCGAGATTCGCCAGCTTGCGCCATCGTTGAAGTCACTAACGCTGCACGGCCCGCGCCGCAAAGAACTGTTTTCGTCCATCCCCGACGTCGACGTGGTGATCACCGCGTATCCGCTGCTCCTGCTCGACGGTGAAGTGCTGAACACGCACGAGTTTTATTTGCTGGTGATGGACGAAGCACAAGTCATCAAGAACCCACGTGCGAAGGTGTCACAAGCGGCACGCGCGCTGCGCGCCGAACATCGCCTGTGCCTGAGCGGCACGCCGATGGAAAATCACCTCGGCGAGTTGTGGGCACTGGTCGATTTCCTGCAGCCCGGCCTGCTCGGCGAGGAGCGCGAGTTCACGCGGCAGTATCGAACGGCAATAGAAAAGAACGACGACAGGGAACGTGCACAGGCGCTCAGCCGCCGCATCGCGCCGTTCGTTCTCCGCCGCACCAAGGATGCCGTCGCGCCGGACCTTCCCGAGAAGACGCAGATCATCGAGACCATCGCGCTCGATGAGAAACAACGCGATTTCTACGACGGCGTGCGGCTCGCGTCGCACCGGCGCGTGCGTGAAACAATCGAGGAAAAAGGGCTGGCGCGCAGCCAGATCACGGTTCTCGACGCGCTGCTGAAGCTGCGCCAGGCATGTTGCGATCCGCGGCTGGTCGGCGGCCAAGTGGAACACGAAGGCGTGCCTTCGGCGAAGATCGACTGGCTGACCAACGCGCTGCCGGAGATGATCGAAGAAGGCCGCCGCATCCTGCTGTTCTCGCAGTTCACATCCATGCTGGCGCTGATCGAAAAGACCGTGCAGGAGCTGAACATTCCTTACCTGCTGCTCACCGGCGAGACGCGCGAGCGCACGCCGCTGATCGAGAAGTTCCAGTCCGGCACCGTGCCGCTGTTCCTGATCAGCCTCAAGGCCGGCGGCACCGGCCTCAATCTCACCGCGGCGGACACGGTCATTCACTATGACCCGTGGTGGAACCCGGCCGTTGAAGCGCAGGCGACCGATCGCGCGCATCGCATCGGCCAGAACAAGCCAGTGTTTGTTTACAAGCTGATCGCTCAAGGCACCGTCGAAGAGCGCATCGTACGCCTGCAAGAACGCAAGCACGCGCTCGCCAGCCAGCTCTACACCGAAAAGAACGCCGCGCCGTTGCAGCTCGACGCCGCCGATTTGGAAATGTTGTTCGCGCCATGATCAAGATCGACAGCGCCCTGCAGAAACAAGTGGACGACCAGTTGCTGGAGCAGGGAGCGTTCTCCGTGCTCGAACTGCTGCTGGCCAGCGGTCGACTGGCATACAGCGACTACGAGAGCTGGCGCCGCTGTGAAATCGAATTTCTGGACAGCGTGCTGATGGGCAGCCCGGAAAAGATCCGGACTCAGATCGAGCAAGCCGTGAGCTATGCGCGCAGCATCGGGCTCATCGAGCAGCCGCAGGAGTTCACGTCCTGGCAGACGGATGCGGCCCCTGGTAACAAGCCTCTGCGCATCAGCGAACAGGCGGCATCGCATCGGCTGATGGCGGGACGATTCATTCCGGCGCAGCAGGCGCCGCAGATGGATTTGTTTCTCGACAATCCGGTCTCGGCGCTCACCAACGGCATCGTTCGATCGCTCGCGGCAGGCAATGCGCCGGACGCGCAACGTCAACTCGATCGTTTGTATTCGATTGCGCCCAACCATTCCGATCTCGCCGGTTACGATCGCTTGCTGGCGACGCTGCATCGACTCGGCCAGCCCATCGACGATGCGCAACAGGAGCTCGATTTCCTGCTGGAAACGATGCCGACCGCCAAACGTCTGCTCGGCGCACAGTGGCGCGAGCTGTTGACGCCGCTGTGGCGACAGCTTGCCGACGCGCTCGGCGAGCGGCCGTTCTCGGCGGATCAACCGCAACTTCATCGCAGCTTCGCGCTGAGCCAGGCGCAGGATTGGTCCGGCGTCAGCGCCTGCGTACTCAAGGAACCGCAGTGGTGGCAACAGCCATCGCTGTGCCTGCATCTCGCACACAGCGGTGCGTTTCAACATCGCCGAATCGAAGCATTGACCGGCTGGTTCAATCTCTGCTGGCATGCGCCGGATGCAGCCGCAGCGGCGCTGAGTAAAACACAGCAGCCGGACGCCGGCGTAGGCTCGGCGTGGCAAAAGTTTCTGGCTGTTGAGGACGATCTCGACGACGCGGATGCAGACGATGCTCCGCTCACGGCGTGCGATTTTCCGGCCTGGATGTTATTGCACGAAGCTGGCCTGGCCCGGCAGCTCGGCATCGAGCTGGCACAAACGCAGACGCCGGGTGAAGAACACTATCGCTGTGTTCACAAATGGATCGAAGCGCGCCGGGCGCAGAAGCGGGACGACGAGCTGGCGCTGCGTAAGGCGCTGCAAGTCAGCCAGCCGACATTGTTTCGTTATTTGAAGAGCGTCGTCGGCTGACGATCGCTCATTCGCACGAGGCGCGACACTCGCGCAGCGTATCGAGACACATCCGATCCGACTCGCGAGCGTTGTTGTCGCAGTCCTGCCGGCGTGAAACGACGTTGCCGCCGAGCACGTCGACGCAGTCCTTGTAACGGCTCGACATGCGAGCGAGACACGCGTCGCGATCCAGGGAATATTCGCAGCGCGACTGACCGAAGAACGCGCAGCTCTGCGTCGCCGAATTGCGCGTCGGCGTGATGCTTCCGGCATGACTCCCGAACGCGACGGCGCGCATGCACTCTTGTTTGCCTCGACGGCTCAAGCTCCGGCACTCGCCATCGTCGCGCTCGCACTGAGAGATACATTGCTTGCGCCGCCCGTCCAGATTGGAGCCGGCTTGTGAGTACGTGGCACGCTCCGGCGCCGGATCCACTTTCGCCACGCGCGTCGGCGGTGGCGGCAAGGGCTTGCTGCTGATGGCATCGACTTCCGACTGAGCGGGCGGATCCTTCTCCGGCGCGGTTGCAACGACGTTGGGAGTGGTTTCCGCCGGCGGCGGCGGCGGCTCGACCGGCGTTTGATTGTTGGTGGCGCCGCCACCCACTGGCGGCTGATTCTTGGCGACCGTCTCCGTCGTCGGCTTCGGCTGCTGCTGCGCCTGATTGTTGTAAACAACAAACGCCCCGGCGGCCGCCGCCGCGAGCCCCGCACCGATCAACAGATACTTGGCGACACCCGCTCGCTTGCGCTCGGGCGGCGCCTCGATCTCCGCCAGAAACTCATTCAACGATGCGAACCGATCCTCGGGCATCGGCGCCATCGCGCGCATCAATGCGTTTGCATACCGAAGCGGTACATCCTTACGAATCGCGTCGATGGACTTCACCGCGCCGGTCGGCACGTTGCCGGAAAACAATTCATACAACACGACGCCGAGCGCGTACTGATCGGTGCGCCAGTCGACATCTTTCGAGCCGATGCGTTGTTCCGGCGACATATAGTAGGCGGTGCCCAGCGCCATGCCCGTCTGCGTCAGCTGCGAGCTGCTGTAGGCGCGGGCGATGCCGAAGTCCACCAGCTTCACCGTGCCGTCCTCGGCCAGCCAGATGTTCTCCGGCTTGATGTCACGATGCACGATGTAACGATGTGCGTAGCGCAGCGCGTCGATCAGCTGCCGGATGATATCGGTGACTTCCGAAACGGCGAAGATGCGATTCTCTTCCCGATACCTCTCCATGCGATTGCGCAGCGTTTCGCCCTTCAAACGTTCCATCGAAAAGTAATACATCCCGCCGCTCACGCCCACGTCGTACACGCGCACGATGTTTGGATGCGAGAGATTGCAGGAGACTTTCGCTTCGGCGAGGAAACGTTCCTTGGCGGCGGTGCTGAATTGCAGGTCATGGCGCAGCACTTTGATCGCAACGTCCTGCTCCATCAGCCGGTCGCGCGCGCCATACACGCAGCCCATGCCGCCTTGGCCGAGCATGTCGCCAACTTCCAGGCGATCCTCGATCACCGCACCGGGCTCCATGCGCACAGCCGTATCGCGAGGCGACTCCTGCGCGATCAGCGTTCCGGTAATGCCCACGCTCGGGCGCAACTGCGTCGCGGTGTTATCGTTCGGCGGGTTGGTGTAACGGCCGGTGCCGGTCACCAATTCATACGATTCGCTGAGCTGCGCGAGCTTCGCCCCTTGGGTGCTGCGCTCCGCATCGGTCTGCGCCGACACCAGCTGAGCCTGAACGACTGCCAGCCGCTCGCCGTAGACCCGAGCCACGGTGGCATGATCTTCGGTACCTTGCAGACCCAGGTTTGCGAGGGCGGCTTCTCTGTTCATGGGGCCGGATTGTATGCCCGGGCAGCGCGATTCGTGCCCAAACACGACCTTTAGGGAGGGTTCAAGAGTGACGGGGAGCACATTTCCCCGCACAATCCGCCCATGCTCAAGCACTCCTCCTGCGTGGCGGCGCTGACCGCCCTGTTCCTGTGTGGCCCGGCGCTCGCCGCCGACTTTCGCGTCCTCGACTTCGATGCGCCCTGCGATCAGGTCGAGAATCTCGAACTGGCGCGCGGCTCGACCCATTTCGACGGCAAGCTGCCGTCGGGATATCAGTTCGCGTTTCGCACCCGGGAAATGGATCGCGACGCCCTGGTTGTTTATGCCTGCGACCACGGCACGTTCTATCGCGGCGGTTACATCTTCGACGCCAAGGACGAAGCCGACGCAGCCGCGATTTACGCCGCCCTCAAGAAGCGCCTCACTCGCGAGTTCGGCGCCCCGACATATGACTTCGCGTCCAAGGAACATCGCAAGAAAATGAGCGATGTGGGCGCGACGCTGTCGCGCGTCGATATGATGGTCGCCTTCTGGAACGCCGGGAAATCCGAAGCCCACGCCTCCGTCGCCGCCCCCTCCAAAGATCGCGGCTGGCGCGTGAGCCTGAGCTACACGGCTCGCAGCCATCTCAAGGAATGAACCCCGTGCTCCAGCAAAGGGGGCAAGCCGGCTCTTCGAAAGGTGAGAGCCTGCGGCGCTGTATTCGTGGAACCAGTTTTTTGAAGTGGCGCGCCCGGAGAGATTCGAACTCCCGACCACTGCGTTCGAAGCGCAGTACTCTATCCAACTGAGCTACGGGCGCGGAATGGAGATTGTAACGCGCCCCGACTACTTATGGGAGTCAAACCCAGGCGAATTGAACAAACCAAGGCTCCGCAGGCAGCATCAGCCGGCCGGCTCCGACGTACGTTGACGAACCCGTTGGACTATCTGCCTTCCCATCAACTCCCGCTCGGTCTCGGGGGCGCATCCGCTCCACAAAGCGCCTCACGAGATCGGCCTGCTCTCGATCCAACTGCATGGAGACAATCCTGGCCGTGCGAGTCTCCGAGGCATCGGCGCCGCTGAGCGCCAGCAGCGCCGTCAGCAGCACGGCTGACTTACTCACCGCCCTGCCTCGACGAGGACTGCAGTTGTTTCGCATGCTCCAGATGAGCGACGAATGCCGGGCGCACCTTCACCAGTAGCGCCTTCAGCTCTGCATTGCGCGCACTCGGAATGAGCGTGTTGTCCACGGCGTCGAGTTCGGCTTGATGATGGTCACCTCGTGGTCGACATACGCCCGGTCGAATGAAGTGCCGCTGAGCTTCTGTAACCCTCCACGGTTCTCATCGCCACCCTTCTTCAGGCTGTCGCTCGCGGGGCCTGGCCGCGGCTTTACATTGAGCTTGGTCACCAGGTCCGTCGCAGCCTGATTCACCCCGAATCCGGCGACGGACGTTTTCATCACAAATCTCCCGACAAATTGGTGCGCCATTGCGACGCCGGGCCACGCGTTGCGGTCCGGCATGTCATTGGATGTCGCGCGAGTTGCGGGCCCGTTCCGGGGAGCGGCCGGCCCCTGGGCCAGAACTAGCGTGCGAACTTCAAGTGCACGACGTTGGGCGTGCCGATCGTCCGCACGAGCTTGAGTCCATGCAGGTCATCCCCGATGCGATCGAACAAGCGCTCGCCCGCGCCCAGGAGAATCGGCACCACGTGCAGGTCCATCTCATCCACCAACCCTGCAGCCACATACTGTTGAGCCGCGCGTGCGCCGCCCGACAGTGCCACGTCCTTATCTCCGGCCGCGCGTCGCGCCGCCTCCAGCGCTGCCTCGATGCCATTCGTGATAAAGATGAATCGCGTCCCGCCTTTGCATTCGAGGGGCTCGCGGGGGTGATGGGTGAGAACAAACACCGGATGATGAAAAGGTGGATCCTCGCCCCACCAACCGTTCCAGGGATTTTTCGCATCCCATGGGCCGGGATGCCCGCCGAACATGTTGCGCCCCATGATCGTCGCACCGATGTTTCGAACCTCTTCCTCAACGACCGATGAGCTTTCATTGACCTCCCCGCCCTCCATGCCGTGAGCATTGCGCCAGACCGCCAGGGGCAAGACCCACTCATGCAGCCGTTCGCCGCCCACACCGAGTGGATTGTCGACGCTTTGACTGGGCCCGGCGACGAAGCCATCGAGCGATAGGGAAATTCGCAAACGCAGCTTGTGCATGTCTCATCTCCTTCGGACGTGCGGAGATGATAACGCAGTGAGCCGGCATACCCGATACGCGGCCCGAACCAACGGCTCCGGCGCCGAACTAAAAACGTTCCTCTATTTCTGCCAGGGATTGATGACTTCGAACCAGCAGGCGTCAAAGTCTCTGACCTTGCGTGTGGCGAGTTGCACTCCACGCGATAGCGTGATGCCAACAATCTGCGCATCGAACTGTGCGATAGGTCGTCCGGCAGCACGCCTTGCGGCACTTATCTGAGCATAGTCATCGGCTGCCGCGCTATCGAAGCCAAGAACCTGGCCGTCGAGATCGACATCGAAATTTGCATCGCGGCGTTCCAGAGTCCATTGCGTCGCTTTCCCGCCGGCAGCACTTGGATGCCGTAGAGAATTTCGCCTCGTGTGATTGTTGTCGTGAACACCAATGCGCGCGGTTGTTCGCTCAACCATTCCACAACGCGAAAGCTCCGGAACGGGGCGCAATATCTCCGATAAGACGTTGGTATCGAGATACGATCATTTGTTGAAGTCGATGGGCTCGCGCATCGGCTCACGCGCAATTTCGAGTTCCACGCCGCCGAAGGGTTCGATGCGAGCGCGAATGGCTTCTACCAGTCCTTTTGTACGGGACGGCTCGACGGACAACGCAGTACGCAGAATGTCGCGCGCTTCATCCTCCATCGAGCGGCCATGCCGGGCTGCCTGGATGCGTAACTTGGCTTTCAATTTCTCGTCGATGTCTCGAATGGTCATGCTTGCCGTAAGCGACCTCCATAAATCATTGATGGCACCTTAATCAATGGAGGCATTTGGTGGCAATCTTGCTACTCAACTGATTGAATTGTCATGGCGTTCCTTGATTGGAGGAAAGTCAGCCGCCTTCTTGAGGTTCGATCACTGTTGGGTTTGGCGCGGCCCGCGCGCCGCTGAGTCTTGCAGGAACCGTTCGAGCACCGCGCGCGCGAAGACCCGCGCGAGCTCATCAAGAAGTGAGGCGGATAGCTCACTTGCCAAACCATCTGCTTGCAAGGAACGCAGCCCCGGAGCTCGGTGCCGAATTCAGCGGACAGACGTGATCTCGATGCCCAGATCACTGCACGCTCCCATTGAAATCTCACCCGGTTGCGCTGGGGATCGCCGCAACACTCCCGTCACGGTGACATACTTGTCTGTATGTGACAGTAAGAACTCTCGCCATTGCCGAATCTCGTAGAGAGTGACACAGCGCTGCCACTTCGGATCATCGGCGGGAAGACCGCCCCGACTCAGATCCTTGACGACGGTGGAATATGCGCCGCGTGTGCTCCAGAGATTTCTACTGTCATCGCCGAACCGCAGATATCCGCGCACCGTAACCGGCTTGTTCAGCAACGACTGCTCGGCCGCCACGACGCCGTCTACCGTCTGAACACCTTCCGAGCGCGGAGCGTGAGCGCATCCGGACAGAAGAACCAGAACGGCCAACGTGCAGCGATATTTCACTGAGGGCCACATACGCATCCTCTAAAATTCTACGGCTTGAGGAACTTCTGCTGCGCGACATTCAGATTGTTCAGAATTTTCTTGGCCTCATCAGCAGTCATTCTGCCGCGGAGCATTTGAAATCGAAGCTGCCCATTTGGCGCGTCGTGAACGCCTACCCGGTTAGTCCTCCAAGACCTTGAACGGCAAGCTCACGTCAGGAGTTTTTAAATCCCTATGAGCTGGGAATAGAAACAACAGCAGGCACGGCGGAGTGCTGCGGCCTTGGGTGGAACAAAGCGTGAACGGGCGAAGACCGATGAGTGGGCAGAATGGGCGCTCGGCTCATCGATTGACAGCATCGGCGATCGCAAAAAGTTCGCGCGATGTTTGCTAATTCACCTGTCGCCCTCGTGAGTATGCGATGCGCGTGCGTCGCTACTCAGCTCCGACGACAGTCTGGCTCCAGTCGCGCGCCGAGGGCCGGGGCCAGGCGCAAGCCGTAACGCCGGCGCGACACAATCCAGCTTTGGACGGAACATTCGACCCGGCCAGCGGGCGGATAGGTTGGCGATCCATAATTAGCGGGCTTCGATGACGGTGCCGTCGGAGAGTCTGCCCGCCACCACATGGGAAAGCATCGAGGCGTACGAATCGAAAGCGGGGCGGACGGACACGTCTGCGGCCTTGCCCTCGGCGATGTTGTCCATGAGGTCAGGACTGGAGAATTCCAGAATCCTCTTGTCGTTGACGTCTGCGACATCGACGGCGAGGTATGATCGGTCCGTGTCCTCCCACTCCCCGATCGGGTAGGCATGAGCTTTGTCCACGAACAGGGAGCGCTGCCCCTCGCTCATATAACCTAGGTCCAGCGTGTACCAGATCTCGTCCAGATAGTCGGCCCTCGGAGTGTAATGGTCGAAGTCGTCAAAACGAACTTGCATCAGCGGCTCCACGAACCGCAGGATGCGCCGAGTTCTATGGAGCCAGGCAGGAAGCTGGAGGCGATCCTTCCGCTCGAAATATTCAAGAAATCCTTCCTGGTCCTTCACGAACGTGAGACCAGGGAATTTCCTGATGAATGCAAGAAAGTGCTCTTTTTCCTGGCCGACCAAGGGCGACTCGGTCACCCACTCGATGGCATCACTGGAACTCCCCAGTACTTGTCGGTCGCGGGGGGTCAGATCAATCATGCCGGACTCCGCATATGTGAGATCCTTCTGCTATTGCTGCTATTGCTGCTATTGCTGCTATTGATGTAGCGGAGCATTCAATGGCACGCATTCTGTGCTTGCCGCACCCGCTCCTGCGAATGATAAGTGTACGGCTCGAAATCCGCCCGTAATGTTCATCTATCGGCATGCCTTTCTTGGGCCTTGGCGCTGAAGGTGTCCGTGTTTCGCTATTGAACCATCCTCATGGATAACCAACTTCTGTCAGAACTGAGGGACGAAAGAGCGCGACTGCTGGCGGAAGGGATGGACCTGCCCACGATACTCGGGGCGTCGCTGGCCCAGGATGCAATGGCGTTGGGCGCAAAATGCATTTGCGTCGAAGCAAGGCTGCGACCTTGGATGCTAGTCAGCGCGGATCGGGACTGGATCAGCAGTGCGACGCTTTCAGTTGCGGAAGCTTTTGACCGCATGCCGCTGTGGCCGGGCACCTCAAAGTACTTCCGGTCCGAGGCCCGCGTGTTCGTGTATTCATCGGCCGTATACATCTGGAGGAAGGGTGTGGTGCATCGTCTCTCCGGTGGATTTCCGCCGCAAGCGGTGTGCGAGGCCGCAAGCAAGTACACCTTTGCCGTCGGTTTTAATTGTGAGTAAGCAGTTTTCCGCGGATCGGCTCTGGCTCGTGCATCTGCGCGAGTTTAATGCCACAGGCGAGGGAGACATCGCTCGACACTTACGCGCGGTGCTGGGAGCTACGCTCATCGCAGACGCGCTTCGATGCGGAGTGCAGGTCATCGAGGCCACCGTGACTGAGGACGGCTGGGTCCTGATTGGCAGCGACACGGAATGGTTACAGCTGAATTTGCCACAGCCAATGGAGAGCTGTGAGTTGTTCCGCCGGCTGATTTACTGGCCCGGGGACAGCCTGCGCACCCGTCACGAGTTCCATGTCGCGACGGCTTCCAGCGATGTATTTATCGGGCGTGGGGATTCGATTGAATTGATCAAAGGCGCGCCACCACCTCACCTAGTACGTGAGGCCGCGCGCAGGCACGTCTTTGTGTTGGGCTATAGGCTACCGCACGATAGCGCGTGAGATTCCGGGCACGCCGGGCATTCAGTTCTTCACTCCACTGCGCCAAAATCGCCAAGACGCGATCGACATCGACTTGAGCCTCATCGACGTCAGTCTCGGCTACTCCTACGAAAAAACGCGCCGAACAGCATCAAGCTGCCCTCGAACTTGCGCTGGAGCTCGAACGAGCAGGACGTCAATTGCGTGGCGCAACTGAACGTCGCTCAGACGGCATCTACACCTACCACCGCAGCGGCGACGCCACCTACACGATCGAGCGCTACGCTTTCGACGGCGCCTGCACTAGTGCCGATCCATTCGCTTTCCGAACCGCTTCGAGCACGATGCCGAGGTTGCGCCATCGACGCTTTCGGAAAGCGGCGGACGCGCGACCGCGGAGCTCAATAGATCGACAGCACGATCCGCCCACGCACCAGGCCCGCTTTCAGCTGTCCGAACACCTCATTGACCTGCTGCAGCGGACGCGTCTCGATCTGCGCGCTCACCTTTCCTTCCGCCGCGAACGCCAGCGACTCCACCAGGTCCTGGCGAGTGCCGACGATCGATCCGCGCACGGTCAGCCGCTTGAGCACGACATCGAAGATGGGCAGCGGGAACGAACCGGGCGGCAGCCCGACCAGGCTCATTGTTCCTTTCGGACGCAGCAGCGCCAGGCATTGCGCAAAGGCAGGCGGAGAGACTGCGGTAACCAACGCTCCGTGAACTCCGCCAATGGTTTTTGCAACATCGCCCACCAGCTCGGGCGCACTGGCATTGAGCGCCAGGTCCGCACCGAGCTTGCGTGCCAATGTGAGTTTATCTTCAGAAACATCGATGGCCAGCACGTGCAGCCCCATCGCCTTCGCATACTGCACGGCTACGTGACCCAACCCACCGAGGCCGCTGATTGCGATCCAGTCGCCGGGCCTGGTATCTGTTTCTTTGATGCCTTTGTATGTCGTCACACCCGCGCAGAGAATTGGCGCGGCCTCGATCAGGTTCAGTGCTGCGGGGACCCGCACTGCATAGCTCGCGTTTGCGATCATGTACTCCGCATATCCGCCGTTTACACTGTATCCAGTGTTGTGCTGACTCGCGCACAGCGTTTCCCAACCGGTGCCGCAGTATTCGCATGCTCCGCACGCATCGTGCAGCCATGCAACGCCGACGGCATCTCCTTCCTTGAAGTTTGTGACACCCGATCCGAGTGCGGCGACGTGACCCACGACTTCGTGACCAGGAATGAACGGCAGCTTCGGTTTTACGGGCCAATCGCCGTCCACTGCATGAACGTCCGTGTGACACACACCGCAGGCGGCGACTTTGACGAGCAGCTCGCCCGGGCCGGGCACAGGCATGGCGACATCGCTCAGCACCAGCGGCCGCCCAAAAGAGGTTGCAACCGCCGCTCCCATCGTCTTGCCCATGTCCATCTCCTGCCTCAACGCTCACGAACGAAGTCGTTGCAGCGTAGTCACAGGCAGGAGTCATCCATATCGGGAACCCCGCTTAATGACTCTCGGGAAGACGCGAGTGCCCGAAGGCACACAGCAATCAGGCCACGCGGCGCGTGGCGACTGCTGGCGGCACATCGGCAGCGGCGCGTGCTGGCTGCCAGGCGGCGATCTGCCCCAGCACCCACAGCAGCCCGACTCCACCGACGAGATACAACAGATCGAGTCTCGGCAGGCCATAGTGGCGTGAGAGCCATTGGCTCGCAGCCACTGCGAGCAGGCATCCGACGACGATGCCCATGGTGGTGATCAACCAGTTCTCGAACAGGAAATAACGAACGATATCGATGCGCCGTGCGCCGAGTGCGCGCCGGGTCCCGATTTGCTTGATTCTCGCATTCACATTGAACGTCGCCAGGCCGAACAGGCTGAGCGCCGTGAGCCCGAGCAACAGCGCGGTGATCGTCACCAGAAATATCGCCATGTTTCGATCCGGCAGGTACACGCGTCGTTTGATTTCTTCGAGCGAGCGCACCCAGGAGATCACGCGACGAGGATTGGACGTGGCGATGCGCTCCTCGACCGTGCGCATGACGATGTCCCGCTGGTGCGGCTCGGTGCGCACCAGGTAGAAGTTTCTGGGCGCCGTGCTCGGCTGGCGTGGCACCAGCGAGACGCGATTCACATAGTCCACGTCGACCGAGGCCGCTTGCATCTGCTCGATGACGCCGACCACCGTGACGGGCGTATCGACGCTGTCGTACACCGTCTTGCCCAACGGGTTTTGATCTGGAAACAGCGCGTCGGCGAACGCCTTCGTGATGATGATTTGTTGTGGCATGCGCGCGGTTACGGACTCCGCCGGCGGCAAAATATCACTTTGCTCGAACGGGCGACCAGCCACCAATCGCACGCCGAGAGCAGCAAGGCCCTGCTCATCCACTTCGAAGAAGCCGCCGCGCAGACCGTGGATCTCATCGTTCGGTTTGGTTGCCAGCGACGACATGGCTCCGGAGCCGCCGCCCAGCGGCACCGCGTTGCTCGCAGTCACGGCGATAACACCAGGCACACTGCGCAGATATGCGAGATCTTCGCGCATCGTGGCTACGTAATCGAAGTCCTTGGCGAAGCCAGCGCTCGCGATGGCAAATACATTGTCCACGTCGACGCCGGTGGGCCGCTCGGTGCGCTCGAAGCGCTGCGCGACGATGTACACCGCATTGGCAAGCACGGCGAGCGTAATGGCGATCTGCATCGCTACCAGCAACGCGCCGGTCCAGCTGTGCCGAAGTGCGGAGATGACTTGCCGGACGTTACCGCTCATCGATTCGCTCCATGGCCTGAAACCGCGCGTACGACTATTGGCTCTTCAGATAAACGGCCGGCGGCAGGCGCGACGCACGCCAAGCCGGATAGAAACCTGCGGCAAACGTTGCAACAGCTGCGAGCGCTACAGCTGCGATCACGCTGGAAACATCGAAATGCAACAGCTCGCGATAACCGCCGCGCGTTGCTTCGTCCAGGGTGTACATAGCGCTCAGTCCCTTGAGGCTCAACGCACTGAGCGCGAGACCGAGCCCGGCGCCGAGCGCACAGATGACAGCGGCTTCAACGAAATGCTGAGCGAATATCTGGCCTTTGCGTGCACCGAGCGCACGCCGGATGCCGATGGTTTTCGCAGCATTCAAAAACTTGGCAAGCAGCAGTCCCACGACGTTGAGCAGACAGACCGCAAGGAACGCAAACGCGAGACCGACCAGCACGCGGTTGTCGTTTTGCACGACCTCCTGATCGATCAGCCATTGCGGCACATTGGTGAGACGATTGTTCAACGGCCGCTGGAAGCGCCCGGACTTGCGCTGCTCGGTGGTGTAAGTGTCCAGGAAGTCCTGCATGCGCTGGCGGCTTGCGGCGTCGGGCAGCTCGACCCACATCTGCATCCACACGCATTCCGAGGCGAGGATGTCTTCATAACTGTCCAGGCTCTCGGGCTTCCAGCACCGGCCGCTGGTGCTCGTTACTTTCAGCTGCGGCCCCCAGCGCAACGGCATGTACGCGCCTTCGGGCATCTCGAACGAGCCTTTGTTCAGATCGTAAAACTTCGGCTGTGGCTCCCAGACATCCAGCACGCCGACGACACGGAACTCATGATCGTTCCAGCGCACCGTGCGGCCTACGCTGTTCTCGCCGCCAAACATTTTCTGATTGACGTCGGCGCTCAAGACGATCACCGGCGCGAGGTTGCGATCGTCGTCCGCGCTCCAGCCGCCGCCGTACTTGAACGGCACATCGAACATTGGAAAGAAATCGCCGGTGGTAAAGCGCGCATCGGCGGCGATCGGCTCCCGGCCGACAATGCCGCTGCTCAAGATGCTGGTGCGAGGCACGTACATCACTGCCTTGTGCGTCGGAATATCCGATTCGAGCAGATGCATCGCGTCTTTATATGTGAGGCGCGGCGGAGGCAGATGAGGCCGCGCGCTGTCGGAAGGCTCGTTGACGTCCCACGAGTCGAGCGTCACCGCGTAGAGACGATCGCTCTTCCACCAGATCGGATCGGCGGACATGGCACGGAAGATCGTGATCACCGTAACGCACGCGGCAATACCGAGCGCCACGGTCGCAATCATGAGAGCCGTGAGCCCCGGGCGCTGCCCGATGCCCCTGGCAGCAAGGCGCAGATACATTTGTATCATCGCGACTCCTGGGCATGAGACGCGGCAGCGAACTTGGGCTGCAAATGCAGCTCACCGAGCTTCTCAGGAGAGATCTGGCCGTCGATCACGTGCACGCTGCGCTGAGCGCGGGCGGCAAGTTGCGGATCGTGCGTCACCATCAAAATGGCAGTGCCCATCTGGTGGATCTGCTCCAACAGATCCAGCACCTGCCCCGCCATCACCGTATCCAGATTGCCGGTGGGCTCGTCCGCCAGCAGCAATTTAGGATCGCCGGCGATCGCACGAGCAATGGCTGCGCGCTGCTGCTGACCGCCGGACAGCTGTGATGGCAGATGGCGCGTGCGCGAAGTGAGCCCGACCAGTTCCAGCGCATTGGTGATGCGCTCGTGGCGCTCGGCGGATTTCATGCCTCGATACGACAATGGCACATCGACATTGTCGTAGATGCTCAGGTCGGGAATCAGGTTGAAGCTCTGGAAGATGAAGCCGATCTTCTTGTTGCGCAGTCGCGAGCGCGCATCGTCGGACAGGCGGCTCACATCCTGGCCGTCCAGGAACAGCGAGCCGGAATCGAATGTTTCCAACAGCCCGATGACATTCAGCAAGGTGGTTTTGCCCGAGCCCGAGGGGCCGGTGATGGCGACGAACTCGCCTGCGCTCACGTGCAGCGACAGGTCGCGCAGCGCTCGCGTTTCGACCAGCTCGGAGCGATAGATCTTGTTGATGTTGCGCAGCTCGATCATGAGTGATCCTCGCGATGAATTGGCCGGTGCCTTAGTCGGTGACGATGACTTCGGGCGCGTCTTGATACTTGCGCATATCGGAAATGATCACGCGCTCGCCCGCCGCCAGGCCGCGGAGAACTTCGATTTCTGCGACGGAAGCAGCGCCGAGTTCGACCGAGCGAAGCTCGGCGCGATCCTCGTGCATTACATACACCGCACGCGTGGCGTCATCGATGAGCGGACCGCGCTCGAACTTGAGCACGTTATCGCGCTCGTCGAGGATGATTCGAACCGCCGCACGCTGGTTCTGCCGCAGCCCGGGCGGCTGCTCGCCGCTGAATTTCACACGACCTTTCACCTGGCTCTGGCGAACTTCCGGCGACACGGTAATCACAGTGCCGGGCTGCGGACGCCCCTCGAAGGTGATCTGCGCCGGCATGCCGGGCTTGATGTCGCGTGCATATAACTCTGCGACCTGGAACTCGATCTCCAGCGCACTAAGGTCGACGACTGTGACCAGCGGCGCACTTTCCGCCACCTTGGCTTTTTCGGCTTGCGCGAGGCTCGCAACCATTCCATCCACGGGCGAGCGCACAGTCAGGTCCGCCACGCGCCGCTGCATATCTTCGACCAGGAGTTTTTGCCGATCCCGCTCCAGGCGGCGAGTGCGCAGTTCCAGCGCCAGGCTGTCGCGCTCCAGCGCTGCAGTCTGCAGCGCATGCTCATAATTCAACTTCGAGGTTGTGACATTGTCTTGCGCGACATCGTAGTCATGCTCGCTGAAAACGTGATCTCTCCAGGCGCTCTCGGCACGCCGCAATTCACGTTCAGCCGCAGCGATGGCAACTTTGGCAAGATCCGCCTGCTGCTGGCTGCGCAGTAGCTGCCGGCGGACTTCGATCTCCTGCCGTTCCAACGCGATGTTCATGCTTTCGAGCGTCGCGCGCTCGCGCTGGTACTCATTGCTCGTAGCGGGGCTGTCGAGCGTCGCGAGAATCTGGCCTTTGGTGACGGTGTCGCCCGCCTGCACTTGATAACTGACAGTCCCGAGAGCCGCTGCAAACAGCGTCGGGCTGACTGCGGCGATGACGATGCCTTCGGCTGCGACATCGCGGACGAAATGGCCCTTGGAAACGGTCGCGATGCGCAGCCGTTCAGCTGCGACTGTGCCTGCAGGATCGAACCATGCACGCACCAGCCAGATCAGGATGATTGCGCCGAAAGCGGCGCCTAGAACAATGGGAAGCAGGCGCTGGCGGCGCCAGGCGGGCTGTGTCGTCGTCGGAGTATCTTGCCCCTCAGTGCCCCGAATGGAGCTGAGCTCCGCAGCCGATTCCGTCGACCTCCTGAGTCGCGCAATTTCCATATTGCGTAAGACGCATCCTCCCCGTAATCAAAAAAGTGTATGGGGCTCGTGCACTCACTGCAATCGCAAGTGTTGAGAATGTGCCTCAGGTCGGGCGGCCACGCTGTTGCTCAGTGCTTTTTGCCGTCCTCTATCAGCGGCTGCAGCGGCACCTGCCAGATGTTGTATTGCCCGTTATCCCACACGCGCATGCGTTCGAGATCCTTCTCGGCCTGCGACAGCGTGCGCGGATACGTTACGGCCATGGTGCGCTCGCTGCTGAAATATAGAGTCTGGCGATCGGGGCTCAGTCGCGGCTCGGCATCGGAGCCAGGGCTGTTGATCGTATCGCCCAGATGAACGGGCTCGCCCCAGGCGCCATTTGTTTGCTTCACCAGAAACAGATCGACGCTTTTCGCGGGCGGCCGTCCCGAGCCGAAGATCATGAACGATCCGTCCGGGGCCACGGCCGGATCCACGTCTGTGTATGTGCCATCGCTGAAGGACAGCGGCGTCGCCTCTTGATACGTCCCGTCTCGATACTGCGAATAATAGAGCCGGAAGCGGCGCTTCTCGCCGAACGTGTCCATGAAGTACAAGCTGCCGTCGCTCACGATGGACGGCGCAAAAACATTCGCGCTGCGGTTGACTGTCTCGGGCAGATGCACCGGCTCACCCCACGAGCCGCCCTTGCGATCGACTCGCCACATGTTGCCGCCGTCCTGCGTGCTGCCGGCATAAAAGCCTTGCAATGCCTGGCCGCCGGCGGCGACTGGCCGATTCGAGACAAAGATCAGGAATGAACCGTCTGGCGCCATTGCCGGCTCGATATCGCTCCACACGCCGGAGAACGGCGCGATCACCGGCTTGGACCATCCATTCGCGCGACGATGAGTCACCAGAATGACGCCGCCTCGCGGCGTGCTCCGCTGGAAATACAACGTAGAACCATCCGGCGTGAAGGCTGGCGCCGCATCGTGATTCGGCCCTGAAACAATGCCCGGCGCGAATACCTCGGGCGCGATCTCAGCAGCGTGCGCTGGCGGGAGCACGATTGCACATAACAGAGCTGCGGCAATGTGAATTCTGGACATCGACGTTCCCTTCGATCGCGTGACTGGAAATCACTGTAGCGCGAGCGCGATGTGAGATAGGACCGATGCGATGAGCCGAAGCACCGGATCGTTGAAACGAGTTTTAGCGGCCGTTGACTTCACGCCGGTCGATGGGCAGACTCGCACGCCATGCGCTTCATACCCTCATTACTATCGCTTGCCGAAAGCCTGCCCACAGCGGGACCGGAGGGTCGTGCCTAGCGTTTGAGCATCCATAACGGCTGCGAGAACAAACAAAGCCCCCTTCGGTACCGCCGGAGGGGGCTTTTTCTTTTTCCATACCTTGACGATCAATGTCCATACAACCCTCGATCTGTTGTTGAGCCCAAGCCTGTCGCATGTCCGTGGCAGGTGGCCGTTCGTCCACCGGCCGCATCCTCAGTGGACGCTTTGAAGGAGAGCAAACATGCGAATGAAGTTCGAGCGTAACAAGCCGCACATCAACATCGGCACCATCGGTCACGTCGACCATGGCAAGACCACGTTGACCGCGGCGCTCACGAAAGTGATGGCGGACCGCTACGGCGGCGAAGTGAAGTCGTTCGATCAGATCGACGCCTCGCCCGAAGAGCGCGAGCGCGGCATCACGATCACGGCGGCGCACGTCGAGTATCAATCCGATACCCGTCACTACGCTCACGTCGACTGCCCGGGCCACGCCGACTATGTGAA
>CAMLEO010000055.1 GCA_946478975.1 uncultured Steroidobacter sp. | reverse complement strand
CGATGATTTTCTCGGCCGCTTCGAAGCACAGATACGCGCCACCGACCATCAAGATCGGCGTGACCGCCCAAGGCGCGAATGCGCTCAACAGCAGCGCGCCCGGCAACAGGAACAGGAACTTGTTACGCAGCGAACCGAGCGCAATCTTCCAAACGATCGGCAGCTCGCGTTCGGGTGTGAAGCCCATTGCGTAACCGGGCGTGACAGCGGCGTCGTCGACCACGACACCGACTGCCTTGGTCGACGCCTTGCCGGCCGCCGCTGTTACATCGTCCAGGGATGCGGCTGCCAGTTTGGCGATCGCCGCGACGTCATCGAGGAGTGCTGCAAGTCCTGAAGCCATCCAGCAAGAGTGGCGTGCCGTTGCGGACAAGGCAAGCGACGACTTCACGGATGCTCATGCCAGGGTCAGGGCAGGCTGAGTGCGACGTACGCTGCACCGGGCTTCGGGTTCGAGCCGCGTCCATTGCTGGTCGCGATCAACACGTACTGTCTGCCACCCGCCATGTAAGTAATGGGAGTCGCGGTGCCGGGGAACGGCAGCGTTTGTTCCCAGAGCAGCGCGCCGGTCTGCGTGTTGAAGGCGCGAATCTTCTTGTCCTGGACGGTAGCGCCGATGATCAGCACGCCAGTCGCAGTCACGAGCGGACCGCCGTAGTTTTCCGAACCCGTGTCTGCCTGGCCTTTGGCGGCGAGCTCGGGATAGTAGCCGAGCGGAATCTTCCAAAGGTATTTACCGGTGTTGAGATCGATGGCGTTCAGCGTGCCCCACGGCGGAGCGACGGCCGGATAGCCTTCCGGATCCAGAAACCTTCTATAGCCCGTGAAGACGTAGCGCGGCCCTTTATCGGCATCGTCCTGCGACGACGGTTCGCGATCGTCCTGCTGGCCGGTTTGTAGAAAGGTGAGCAACGCGTACAGGTCGACCTGCCGGATGCCGGGAAACGCGGGCATGCGTCCGCGACCCTGGTGAATCACTTCGACGATCTGCGGTGTCGACAAACGTTTGTCGATGTCGAGCAGCGAGGGGAACGCCGGCGGCGATCCGCTCCGATCGACGCCATGGCACACGGAGCATTGATCTCTGTAAACGACCGCACCGGCGCCGCGCAGCGCGCTGCTTTCGATCAGCCCGCCGGTCCAGGCCATGTCGTTGGCGTTGATGAACACCACGCCGCGTTTTGGATCGGCCGCAATGCCGCCCCATTCGGCGCCGCCGTCGAAGCCGGGAAACACGATTGTTTGTTTGCCGACGCTGAGCGGAGCGAACGGGCCATTGCTGACGATTTGATTGAACTGCTCGACCGCCCACGCGTGCATCTCCGGCGTGCGCTGGGTGAGCATGTCTTCCGTCAAGAATTGTCGTGCGTACGGCTCGGGTACGAGTGCGCGCGGTTGAGTGGGAGAGGTGACTTCGCCCGGTACGTTCGTTTGCGGATAGGGATGCTCTTCGATCGGGAACAGCGGCTGGCCGGTGACGCGATCGAGCACGAACAAGAAGCCCTGCTTGGTCGGCTGCGCCAGCGCATCGACCTTCTTGCCATTGTGACGAACCGTGAGCAGTACCGGCGGCGCGGAGAAATCACGATCGAGCACGTCGTGATGCACGCCTTGAAAATGCCACAGCCGCTTGCCGGTGCGCGCATCGAGCGCGAGCAAAGTATTTGCGAACAGATTGTCACCGAGCCGATCGCCGCCGTAGAAATCGTTCACAGCCGAGCCGGTCGCGCCGTAAACGATGCCGCGTTTCTCATCGAGCACCAGGCCGCTCCATACGTTCGCGCCGCCCGATCGCTGCCACGCGCCTTTGGGCCAGGTTTCATAGCCGAATTCGCCGGGATGCGGGATGGTATGAAACGTCCAGCGCAGCGCTCCGGTGCGGATGTCGAATGCGCGAATATCGCCCGGCGCGGCAGGCACGGTTTCGCCGGTGCGAAAGCCGACGATGATCGAATCTTTGTAAACGACCCCGGGCGAGGTCAGCGACAGGAACGAGCGCTCTGCATTCGGGCCCAAGCCTGCGCGCAGGTCGATGCGGCCGTTGTCACCGAAGCTTTTGATCGGTTCGCCGGTGGCAGGATCCAGCGCGTATAGATAGTTCATGACCGAGGCAAGCAGCCGGCGCTGTTTGCCGTCGCGCCAATATGCGAGCCCGCGTTGTGGGCCGGATCCTGGGATGCCGGAGTCGAACTGCCACCGCTGTTTGCCCGTGGCGCCATCGATGGCGATCACCTTCAGCGAAGGCGTGTACGCATATACGACGCCATCGATCGCCAGCGGATGAGTCTGCGACGCGCCCATCTCTTCGAACGGCAGCGTCCATGCAGTTCGCAGCTTACTGACGTTGTTTCGATCGATCTGCGTGAGCGTCGAGTAACGCGTGCCATGCGCCTCGCCGCCATACACGGCCCAGTCGGCATCCGCTCCCAAGGCCGAGCAGCACATCAGTGCCGCCGCCCATCCCAGGACGTTGGTTGGTTTCATGGCGCATGATTCTCAACCAACCGCGACGCTCGCGCCACCCTCCGAGGGTGAGAGGGTGGCGCCAAGCGGGGCTGCTAGAAGAAGCCCAGGGCCTTCGGGCTGTAGCTCACCAGCAGGTTCTTGGTCTGCTGATAATGATCCAGCATCATGCGATGAGTTTCGCGGCCGATGCCGGATTGTTTGTAGCCGCCGAACGCTGCGTGCGCCGGGTAGGCGTGATAGCAATTGGTCCACACGCGACCGGCCTGGATCGCACGGCCGAAGCGGTAGGCGCGATTGGCATCGCGCGTCCACACGCCGGCGCCCAGGCCATATAACGTATCGTTGGCGATCTGCAGTGCTTCCGCTTCATCCTTGAACGTGGTCACTGAGACCACCGGGCCGAAGATTTCTTCCTGGAAGATGCGCATCCGGTTGTTGCCCGAGAACACCGTCGGCTGCACATAGAACCCTTCCGCCAGGTCGCCGGCGAGGCTGGCGCGCTCGCCGCCTGCGAGCAGCGTCGCTCCTTCCAGCTTGCCGATGTGAATGTATGAAAGGATCTTGTCCATCTGCTCCTGCGATGCCTGCGCGCCGAGCATGGTCTTGGCATCCAGTGGATGACCCTGCTTGATGGCGGCCACACGCTTGAGCGCGCGCTCCATGAAACGATCGTAGATCTTTTCGTGCACCAGGGCCCGGCTGGGGCAGGTGCATACTTCGCCCTGATTGAGCGCAAACATCGCGAAGCCTTCCAGCGCCTTGTCGAAGAAGTCATCGTCGTCCGCCAGTACGTCGTCGAAGAAAATGTTCGGCGACTTGCCGCCGAGCTCGAGCGTGACCGGAATCAGGTTTTGACTGGCGTATTGCATGATCAAACGGCCGGTCGAGGTTTCGCCGGTGAAGGCGATCTTGGCGATTCGCGGGCTCGACGCGAGCGGCTTGCCGGCTTCGCGGCCGAAGCCGTTGACGATGTTCAGCACGCCCGGCGGCAGCAGATCGCCAATGATCTCGGCCAGGACCAGAATGCTCGCTGGTGTTTGCTCTGCCGGCTTGAGCACGACGCAGTTGCCGGCGGCCAGCGCCGGAGCCAGTTTCCACGCCGCCATCAACAGCGGGAAATTCCAGGGAATGATCTGGCCCACGACGCCGAGCGGCTCGTGAAAGTGATAAGCGACCGTGTCCTGGTCCACTTCACCGATGCTGCCTTCCTGGCCGCGGATGCAGCCGGCGAAGTAGCGGAAGTGATCGATGGCGAGCGGCAGGTCCGCCGCCAGGGTTTCGCGAATCGGCTTGCCGTTGTCCCACGTTTCCGCGGTCGCCAGGCGCTGCAGGTTCTCTTCCATCCGGTCGGCGATCTTGTTGAGAACGATCGAGCGATGGGTGGTGCTGGTGTGGCCCCAGGCTTCGCGGGCGGCATGGGCAGCGTCCAGCGCTGCCTCGATGTCCGCATCGTCGGAACGGGGAATCTCACAAATCTTGCGGCCATTGATGGGAGTGATGTTGTCGAAGTACCGGCCATTCACCGGCGCAACCCATTTCCCCCCGATCCAATTGCCGTAACGCGCGGCAAAGGGCGACAGCCCCTGCACGACAGCTTGCGGTGTGCTCACGGTAGCCTCCTGATAATGTATTTGCGGCCCGAGGTGAGGAGAGCAGCAACCGTGCCAGCTGCGATTCGCTCCGGAAGGGCTGGTGCAAGTGCCTGAAAACGTGAGATGAGGCACGGGGTAGCCACAGCTGACTGCGGGAATTGGGTATCGACCGGCAGCCGTGATTGCGTGGCATCCTGCGACAGATTCCGCAACAGCTGTCGCAATTTGCGACAGGCGAGAGTGCAACATGCGACCGACCTCTCAACAGCTCTCGATTCGTACCGCGCGCCGCCAGTTTTTCGAGAACGGCTGTGCGCCGACCGGGCTGGTGCCGGACACGATTCTGCGCTCGTGGCAACGATGCCGCGGCATGGGGCTCGATACTACTGTTGCACCGAGCATCGAGCCGGTGAGCACGCGGGAGCTCAGTGATATTCGGGGCCGCAACGAAGAGTTGAATCGGCTTTGTCGCTCCGAGCTGGAAGCGCTGTTCGCGGATGCTTGCGATACAAACTGCGTCGTCATATTGAGTAACGCACAAGGGATGATTCTCGATGCGTTGGGCAGCGCCGAGTTTGCGACTCGCGCGGCCCGCGTCGCGTTGAGGCCCGGCGTCGCGTGGCATGAGACGGCGACGGGGACGAATGCAATCGGCACGGCGCTTACCGAGCGCCGCGCGGTTGAAGTTCGGGGTGCCGAACATTTCTTCGAGCCGCATGGAATATTGAGTTGTTACGCCGCGCCCATTCTCGATCCGCGGGGCAGGGTGCTAGGAGCGTTGGATCTGTCGGGCCCGTCGACTGTCGCGCACACGCATGCGCTGGGCATGGTGCGGCTCGCAGTCGACCACATCGAGCATCGAATGTTTGAAACGACGCCCGAGGGCTGCGAAGTGCTACGCGTGCACAGCGACGGCGCTCTGCTCGGCACGTCGCACGAAGGTGTGCTGGTGTTTCGCGACCGGTGCCTGATCGCGGCGAATCGTTATGGGCTCGGGCTGTTGGGCCTGGATTGGTCGGTGCTGGGCAAGCAGCAGTTCGATGAGCTGTTCGCGACTCGTCCCGCGAACCTGTCCAATGTCACGCAGCTTTCATTGATCGACGGCCGCACGGTTCGGTCTCGCGCCGATGGTGGTCGCGTTACTGCGTCGGTGCCGGCTTCGAAACAAGCGACGCCGGCGGAGCCAATCATCTCCGATCTCTCGCTGGAGAAAATGCAACGGCAGGCGGCGCGCATGCTCGATGCGGACATTCCGGTGCTGGTGCTCGGCGAGACTGGCGTCGGCAAAGAGATCTGCGCGCGGCGGCTGCATGCGATGAGCAAATGGTCGAACGGCCCGTTCGTTGCCGCCAACTGCGCGGCGCTGCCGGCGAGCTTGATCGAATCGGAATTGTTTGGTTACGAAGCCGGCGCATTCACCGGTGCTCGCAAACAAGGTGCGGTGGGATTGTTACGCCGCGCGCAAGGCGGGGTGATGCTGCTCGATGAGATCGGCGATATGCCGCTGGAACTGCAGTCGAGACTCCTGCGTGTCTTGCAGGATCGCGAGGTCGTGCCGGTTGGTGGCAGTCGGCCGCTGCCGGTACGTTTCGGCCTCATCTGCAGCACACATCGGCCGCTGCGCGATCTGGTCCAGCAGGGGCTGTTCCGCGCCGACTTGTACTACCGAATCGCTCATCACACCGTGACGTTGCCGCCGCTCCGAGAGCAGGCGGATCTGCTGACCGTGATCGTTGATCTGTGGGAACGGCTCGTGACTGATCCCGATCTGCAGCTGCCATCCGATGTGCTCGACCGAATGGCCGCATACGACTGGCCAGGAAATTATCGCCAGCTCGCCGGTGTGCTGCGTTCGTTGCAGGTGATGGTGATGCACGGCGAGCCGCTGAGTGTTAACGATCTTCCCTCGGAGGTTCGTGCTGCCGCCAAAGCCGAGCAAAGAGCGATTCCGGGCGGCGGCACGCTCACGAGCGTCGAGTTCGAAGCGATGCGGGCCGCGCTCGATGACTGCGGCGGCAATGTTTCAGCGGCGGCTCGTCGCTTGGGCATCAGCCGCAGCACGCTGTACCGGCGCAAGCTGCTAGGTGACTGAGCGCGTTTGCTACTGCAGATAGCGAGTCACCAGCCGCGTCGCTTCGTCGATGAGCGCTTCCGTCGCTTGGTCCGAAAGCATTTCAGCGTGATGGATGACTGCTGTGTGCGTCAGCGCCTCGATCGATGTCACGCACACGAACGCCGCCAGCTCCAGGTCCAACGCGCGGAACTCATTGCGGTGGCTTTCGAGATAGTTTCGAAATAGCGCGTACGCCTCCCGGTTGAATACTTCCACGCTCTCGAGCTTGCCGGTGCGGGGAATCTGCTCGGCCAGCACACGATGCAATTTCGGATCGACCCGATGCGCATCGATCGCCGCGGTGACGAGCTTGCGCACCCCTTGCTTGATCGGCAGCGCCGCGACGTCCGCAAGCGCGACGCGCACCACTTGCATCAGCTCTTCATGGTGGCGATCGATCACGGCCGCAACGAGTGCCTCCTTGCTGGGGAAGTATTGATACAGCGAGCCGACGCTCACGCCCGCCGTCTCGGCGATGTGGTTGGTGCTGGCCTTATCGAAGCCTTCGCGCACCAGAATGCGAGCAGTCGCCTCGATCAATGCATCGACCGTGGCTCGGGAACGCTCCTGAGTGGCTTGTTTCCTGGGTTTTGTAGCGGCTTTGCGCGCCATCGAACCACGCTCCGAATGCGAGTAGTGAATGCGAGCGATCGCTCGTATTCTGCTCCCGTCGAACGAAATTGCAACCGGAGACTCTCATCCATGACCCCTTACTGCCAGCTCATCAACGTCAAGCGCTGGGCCGATCGCGGCCTGTACGATGCGATCGACAGGAACATCGAGCGGCTGAGCACCGAGGACACTTCGCTGTTGATGCGCATCCTCGATCACATCCACACCGTCGACCGAATCTTTCAGCATCACCTGCTGGGTATGCCGCATACGTTCACGGCGCCGCGCTCGGAAACCATGCCGGAGCTCAAAGCACTGGCGAGCGGCGCCAAAGAGCTCGACGATTGGTACGCCTATTACGTGGCCGGCCTGAAAGACAGCGATTTCGAGCAGCCGCTCGAATTCACGTTCACGAGCGGTAAGCCTGCGCGCATGACTCGGGGCGAGATCATTCTGCATGTTTGTATGCACGGCACCTATCACCGAGGCAACGCCGGCGCGCTGCTTCAGCTGCGAGGGCTGACGCCGAGCCGTGATGCAGTCACGGACTATCTCGACGGCACGAATTGATGTGCTATCGACGCGAGCGGCACCGCTTGACGATGCGGTTCAAGCCGACGGGCGTGACGCCCAGGTAGCCGGCGAGATCCTTCTGCGGAATGCGTTCGCTCAGTTCGGGCGCATCCGCGACGAACTGTTCGTACAACTGTTCGGCCGTCAACATCAGCAGGTCACGCTCGCGTCGAACTTTGATTCTCGCCAGCATCGTGTAGGCAGCGGCCGTGGCTCGCTGCCACTCGATCGATTCGGCCGCGAGTGTTTGAATCATCCGATAGTCGATGCGCTCGACCACCGACGGTTCGATCGCTTCGCTGCTGAACGAGACCGGCGAATCGCCTTCGAGCGCCTCGATGCAAGCGAACACGCTGCCTTCAGGCGTGAAGCTCTTGATCCAGCTGTCGCCGCCTTCGTCCGTGTAGTACTGCTTCAACAAACCGCTGCGAACGACGTATACCGCTCGTTCCCGCTCGCCCTGACGAAACGCAAATTCGCCCGGTGCCAGCCGGACGAGCTGGATGGCTCGCTCGATGCGCTCACGATGAGGCAGCCGCACTTGTGCGGCGGCTTGGAGCTTGTCGAGTAGTGTGAGGCTGATACATTCGCTCATGATTAACCCGGATCAATGACGCGCTCGGCCGCTGCGCTGATGATGTCGCCCTCGCAGTGAGGAGCCCGCCGTCATGTCGCTCGACCACAATCGTAAGCTGATCCAACGTTATTTCAACGAAGTCTGGAACCAAGGCCGCGTCGATGTGCTCGACGAGTTGCTGACACCCGATTACTTGAATCACAGCCCCGGCCTCCCAAATCCCCGCCCGGGCCCCGCCGATCTCAAACCCATCGTGCTCGCCATGCGCCACGGCATCTCCGGCCTGCACTACGACATCCTCGATCTCGTCATCGCCGAAGATAAAGTCATGGCATACGTACGCCTGACCGGCGTCCACGGCGCCGAACTCTTCGGCATCCCCGCCTCCGGCGGCCGCATCGACGTGCGCCAGATGCAGATCGAATGGATCCGCGACGGCAGGATCTGGCAGCACTGGCGCCTGACGGACGATCTGACGTTGCTGAGGCAGATGGGGCAGATTCAATAGTGAGATGTTTCAGCGGGTGCTAGTTGGACCGTGTCCAACCCGTTTGGGCGGTCCACCTGTCGCGCAGCTTCTCACCGGTCGTCAATGACTGAAGCAACGGGTGAACGAAGACATTGAGGTCTTCGATGATGCGGCCGAGTTCGTCTCGCAGCGAATCCTCGCCGATCTTTTTCGCAAACGCATTCCACTGAGCGCGATGCTCGTCGGCAAACCTGCTGGTGAGCGCGTCCAGCACCATGGGCACACTCGTTTTTCGATTTCGGAAAGTAGCTTCGATCGCGCTGGCAAGCGTATCCCCGGAAAGTTCCAGATGTCGCGAGCACATCCAAACATCGTAGAAGTCTTTCATGCGACTGTTGGCGCCACCCAGCGCGACCATTGCCTGGAGCTTCTCTGCGATGGCGGACTCGATCGGGTAAGCCAACAATCGGATCGTGTCGCTCTCCAGGAGCGCCGGATACTCGATCAGCCGCGGTCCGGGCGTCATGACGTCGCCCACGCCGAAATCTATTTGAATCCTGAGTCGCACGTTGTCCATGCGTGCGTCCATGAGAACGCGTGTGCCTTCGTATTCCGACTCCTTAGTGATTTTTCGGCCACGGCGCTTTCTTCGAGAAAGGTGAGACCGTCTGGAGGCACTTGCAGAGTTGCGCAATCTTTCACCAATGCAATCAGAGCCGCCTGATCGGCGCTGCCTTTCCGAAGCATGTCGATGTCGATCGTGGGGCGAGCCCGAGGAACGCCAATTGTCTTCAACAGCAACGCACCTTTCAGGACAACGGTTTGGGCGTGTTGTGACTTCGAGATGCGATATAGGAATCGTTCGATGGCGTACTGCTGAAGTACTTGTTGGAATGGCGCTCCGCTCGATTTCGCCGTGCTGCGAAGTCGCGCGAGCACGGAGGCGACGACGTTCCGCTTCTCGCTCATTCGATCGCCTGCAGATAGGGTGACATGGGCTTCTCGACACGAAGCATCCGTGCGTAGCGCAGCAGCTCGCGGTTTTGCACCCGCTTGCGCTGCCGTGCCAGGCGTAGCGCCTCTAGAGCAACATCCAGTCCGAGTTTGTTTCTAAACTTGAAGCAATCGACCACGGTGCGCGCGGCACTGTAGATCTTCACCGGCATCTCCCCGACGCGGTGTGTCTCGAGGCCTTCGTGAAATGTCTTCGGATCGAAGCGATAGACGGCGACGGGAATCGGCAGAGTGATGCGGTGATAGTTTCCTCGTGGGACGGCCAGGTGGACGACCGACGGAATCTGCGTAGTGATCTCGTGATAGGACAGCGCGCTGATCAGGCAGATTGCTGCGTTTGGAGCGCGGGCAGCCACGACCGCGAGGTCCGGATGTTCCGCCTCTCCTATCTCCGCCAGGCGATAAAGGCCCCGTCCCAGCTCGACGATCTGTCCACTGTCGCGGAGCGCATAGAGCGCGTCGGTGTGCACGCCCAGCGAAATTAGATCGCGCGTGCGCAGCGTGCCGCCTTTGTCTCGAAAGGTTTGCAGGGCAGTGTCGAGGTCGCGGGTCTTCACGGTGGGTAATAATAGCACCATTTGTGAACAAATGGCTCGACTATTACCCAAGCGTTTCCCACCCTCCAATGCGTTGATTGCCAAGAGAATCACGGTGTGTTGGCCAAGCGCTCTCCTTCTTGGATGGTGCTGCTTCTGCGGCGTTGGTGGGTATCAGGCGCGCCCTGATGGAATCAAATAACCGCACGCCGACTGCGCGCAAAGACCGTGCTTGTCTTCTGTGTGATCTCCGCGCTCGCGGATGTGTGACATCGGCGGCCACGTCACAATTGTAGGCACCTGCGCGCCATGTTCTTATGGATCGCGCAACAGCCAAATTCGAACTAAACATCGGCTGTATAGAACTCAAAAAAACAAGTGCTCTAGGGGAGAAGATCGATGCGTGCTTGGATTCTCTTACCGCTGCTGTGTGCTGTGAATGCTGCGAATGCCGACCACCAAGAACTGGCCACTGGGCAAGTCGTGCATCGTGCTATCGCAGCTTCGGCTCAATCGAGTCCGTTCCGCGCATCCCTCGGTCAGGAGCGTGCGAGCGAGGCTAGGTGCTGCAGGGTCTGCACCAAGGGCAAGCCTTGTGGGGACACGTGCATTGCTCAGGATAAAATCTGCCATGTCGGGCCAGGCTGTGCCTGTTAGAGAGGGACCGTCCGATCTTGAGGGCGCGGTGCTAGGATATCCGCGCACAAACCAGGAGGGATTCTCATGAGTACAGGTGCTCCGACTCCGCATTTGGTGGTATCCGACGGTGTGGCGGCGATCGCGTTTTATGAGCAGGCGTTTGGCGCCGTTTGTAACAACAAGCACATGGCTGAGGATGGCAAGAGGGTGATGCATGCTCACTTGACCATCGGCAGCGGCGCGCTGTTTTTGAACGATGAATTTCCTGAGTTCGGCGGGCAGCCGGCAAAATCGCCGACGCGGCTGGGCGGCACGACGTTCGTCATCCATATCGAGGTGCCGGACGCAGACGTAGCGTGGGAGCGAGCGGTGAAGGCGGGGGCGCAAGTGTTGACGCCGCTGGACAATCAGTTCTGGGGCGCGCGTTACGGGCAGGTGAAGGATCCGTTTGGTCACCACTGGTCCATCGGCGGTCCGCTGAAATAAGCCGCGTGCGCGAGTCGATTCAATTTCACGAGTTTCCGATTGCGGGCATCAATCCGATGTCCGCCGCGAGCGAGCGTTCGTTTCCGCGGCACACGCATGATCAGTATGGTGTGGGTGTGGTGGATCAGGGCGGGCACAGCTCGTGGAGCGGGCGAGGGCAGGTCGAGGCGGGGCCGAGAAGTTTCATTTGCGTGAACCCCGGCGAAGTGCATGACGGGCACGCGGTGGGCCGGCGGCGACGCTGCTGGCGGATGTTTTATTTCGATCCCGAAGTAATCGAGCAGGCGCGATCGGACATTCTGGATGGCCGACGTTCGGAGCTCACGTTTCGAGCGCCGGTGTTTGCCGACCCGGCGTTACGCCCGACGTTCGAAGCCTTGTTCGCTTACACGAACGCTGATGAGCGCGATGCTGGAATGGCGGCGGATACGAATCTGCTGACGTTCGTCGCGGGTCTCCTTCGCCACTCAACGTCACAAGCCAGGCTGACAAGCGCGACTGCGGACATCCGGCGAGCCCGGCAGAAGATCGATGACGATCCGACAGCGCCGTGGTCGCTGGCCGATCTGGCCAATGAGACTGGAGTCAGTCGTTTTCAGCTGCTGCGAGCCTTCGCACGCGAGCTCGGCCTGACGCCGCACGCATACATCATGCAACGACGCCTGGCGCACGCGCGTCGTCAAATACTGGCGGGCAGGGCGCTGGCTGAGGTCGCGATCTCCTGCGGCTTCTACGATCAAAGCCACCTGACACGATGTTTCACCCGCCAGTTCGGCGTCCCGCCGCGACGCTACCGAAACGGCTAGCTGCAATTTTGTCCAAGAAGGCCCCGCGTGCGCCCGGCAGACTGCGCGCATGAGTACCGTTCGTCGTTGCGGTGACGAAACCGCAGAAATTCTCGCGATCATCAATCAGGCCGCCGAAGCGTATCGGGGAGTGATCCCGCAGGATCGCTGGCACGAGCCGTATATGTCCGAAGCCGAGCTTCGCAACGAGATCGCGAGCGGCGTCGAGTTCTGGGGCTTCGAATCGCAAGGGAAGCTGCTGGGCGTGATGGGCATTCAGCCGGTGCGTGACGTGGATCTGATTCGTCACGCATATGTGCTGCCGGGCCAGCAGCGGCTGGGCGTCGGGTCAACGCTGATCAAACATTTGCAGCGTGGCAGCTCGCGTCGCATGCTGGTCGGCACCTGGGCGGCCGCGAGCTGGGCGATCGATTTCTATCGCCGCCATGGATTCAAAATGGTGTCCGAAGAAGAAAAGACCCGACTGCTCAGCACCTACTGGAACATTCCACTGCGACAAATAGAAACATCGGTCGTGCTCACGAGCGAGCAGCAGAGCTGAAGCCGCTCACTGCGGCCAGCCGCCGCCGAGCGCCTTGTAAACCGCGACCCACTGCGTCCCCAGCTGAATGTTGCTCTGGCTGTACGCGCGCTCCGTTTGCAGCAAGGTGCGTCGCGCATCGAGCTCGGCGAGATAGTTGATCATGCCGTGGTTGTATCGAACGCTGGCGATATCGTACGCCTCGCGGCTCGCAGTGAGCGCAGTGGCGAGCTCGCGATTGCGCTCCTGCTCAGCGCTGTAGCCGCTCAACGCATTCTCGATTTCATGCCACGCTCGCAGCACTGTCTGCTGATAGGCAATGGCAGCCTGCTGCTGGTCGAGCTTGCGAAGCTGGACCACGGCGCGTCGGCGGCCGCCGTCGAAGATCGGCAGGCTGATGCTCGGGCCAATCGACCACTGTCGCGATCCCCATTCGCTGAGGTCGGACACATTCAGCGCCTGCTGAACGAAGCTGCCCGAGAGCGTGATGCGAGGATATAAATCGGCGACGGCGACGCCGATCTTCGCTGTTGCGGCATGCAACTGCGCCTCGGCTCGCTGAATGTCAGGTCGTCGGCGCGCGACTTCAGAAGGAACACCGCCAGCGATGGCCTGAGGTAACGCAAACGTCGGCGGCGCGGCGGCGAGTTGCGCATTGAGCGCTCCCGGCTGCTCGTTCAGCAGCACCGCCAGCGCACTCATCAACTGCGTTTCCTGTTGCTTCAACTGCGGCACGTTGGATCTCGCCTCCGCAAGGCGCGCGCGTTGAGTGGAGAGATCGAGCTGATCGACCAGCCCGCCTTTGACGCGATATTCCGTGAGCTCGACGAGATCTGCGCTGGCCGCCGCATCGGCATTCGCGATGCGCAGCTGATCCTGCACGCCACGCAGCTCCAGGTAGCCACGCACGACTTCACCGATGAGAGAAAGCTGTGCGTCGTGCAGATCTTGTTCGCTCATCTGCACATTGGCGTCGGCCGCTTCGAGCGAGCGTCGCACGCGGCCCCACAGGTCCAGCTCCCAGCCCACATCGAATCCGCCCTGATACACGCTGAACGGTTCGCTCAGCAACGACACGATTTGATCGCGACCGCCCGGCGGCGAAATCAGATCGATCATGCGGGTGGCGGTGCCGTTCTCGCTCTGTCGTTCGCGCTGATAGGCCGCGTTGGCAGTCACATTGGGCCAGCGTGCGCTCGCGTCCGTACTGCGCATGACCCGGCTTTGTGCCAGGCGCAGCGTGGCGATCTGCACGTTGGCATTGTTTGCTAACGCCCGCGTGACCAGATCGTCGAGCGTCGCGTCGTGGAATTGTTTCCACCACTGCTGCTCGACCGCGTCGCTGGTCGCCGAATTCTTCCACTGTTGCGGCAGGGCTGGTTCCGGTGCCTTGTAGTCAGGCCCGACGGCGCAGGCGCTCAACAGCGCCGAACTGAGGAGGATGCAAATCTTGTTTCGCATGACGCACCTACACCAGCCGGTGGCGAAACAGCCAGACGGCTGTCGGCAAGGTCACCAGCGCGATGACCACCAGCGGCCACATATCGTGATACAGATAACCGAAGCTAGCGCCTTCGAGATACACACGCCGCACCAGGTCGATGGCATATCTCAGCGGATTGGCAAGCGTGAGATATTGCATGGCTTTCGGCATGTTGCTGATCGCCGAGGTGAGGCCGGACAACAGCATCATCGGCATCAGCAGCACGAAGGTGTACAGCATTGCCTGCTGCATGGTCTTCGAGAACGCCGAGAGCGCGAGACCGATGCCGACCGCCGCGGTCGTGAACAGGAGCAGCCCGGAATACAGCGTGAACAGCGAGCCTTGAAAGGGAATACCGAACCAGAAGCGTGCGACCAGGAAGATCATCGACGACTGCACGATCCCGATCAGAATTGGCGGCACAGCCTTGCCGACCATGATCTCCGTCGGGCGCAGCGGCGTGACCAGCAGTTGATCAAATGTTCCTTGCTCGCGCTCGCGGGCAACCGACAGTGCGGCGAGCATGAGCACCTGAAGCATGCTGAGGGCGCCGATCAGGCTCGGAATCATCGCCCAGCGCGTTTCGAGATTCGGGTTGTACCAGGCGCGAGTTTCGACTCGCAGCGGCGGCGCTGCGCCCCCGCGTGACTGATTCCATTGCGTGTTGAAACGATCGACCGCGGCAGAAACATACGAAGCGGAGACATTGCCAGTGTTCGAGTTGCGACCGTCGGCGATCACTTGCACGACGCCGCCGCGACCCGACTCGATATCACGTTCGAAATCGACGGGCAGATGAATGACGATCAGCGCGCGCTTGTTGCTGATGGTCTCGCCGATCTGCGCCGGACTGCTCAGCGTCGCCACGCGTTTGAACACGCCGGAGCCATCGAGCACAGTGATGAACTCGTTGGAGGCATTGCTGCGGTCGAGGTCGAGCACCGCATAGGGCACTTCGTTGAGGTCGAACGTGGCCGCGTAGCCGAACAGCAGCGACTGCAGGATCACCGGCAGCACCAGCACGATCCGGCTGCGCGGATCCTTCAGGACCGCAATCAGCTCCTTGCGGATCAGAATGGCGATGCGATGTAACGTCGCGTTCATACGAGCTGCTTCCGCGTGTTGATGCGGATCAGTACAAACAGAGCGACCGCGGCGAATAACAGCACGGCGCAATCCTTCAGGAGCAGGCCGCGCACGTTGCCGGCGAGAAACAGCGATTGCAGCGCTTCGACGTAGTACGTCGGCGGCAGCACCGCGCCGACCAGGCGCACAACTGTCGGCACACTGCGCAGGTCGAAGATGAAGCCCGACAGCATCATCGCCGGCAGGAAGCTCGTGATCAGCGCGATCTGCGAGGCGAGGAATTGATTCTTGGTCGCCGCCGAGATCAGCAATCCCAGGCTGAGCGAGACCAGCAGATACAACATCGAGATCAGCACGATCAGCAGCAGCGAGCCTCGGATCGGCACGAAGAACAGGAACTTGCCGGCGAGCAGGCACATCGTGAGGCCGGCGAGGCCGACGCCGAAGTAGGGGATGAGCTTGGAGGCGATGAGCTCGCCGGTGTTGATCGGCGTAACGAACAGCGATTCCAGCGTGCCTCGCTCCCATTCGCGGGCCATCACCAGTGATGTGAGCAATGCGCCGTTCAACGTCATGATCAGCACGATCAGCCCCGGGACCAAGAAGTGCGTGCTGGTGTTCGCTTCGTTGAACCACAAGCGAGTTTCCAATCTCACCGCCGGCGAGGGCATGGCGGCGGCTTCACCGCTGGCGGCGCGCTTCATGCTCCACTGCGCAATTGCGCCCTGTGCGAATCCTTCGAGCACGCGCGCACGGTTGGCGTCCACGCCGTTGACCAACACTTGAACGGTTGCGTCACCAGCCGCGAGTCGCCGAGAAAAATCGGTCTGCAGATAGACAATCGCTTCGACCTTGCCCGCGCGCATCAAGCGTTGCGCCTCGACCATCGAATGCAGCGGCGTCACAGAGAAGTAGGGCGATAGATAGAAGCCCGAGACGACGTCCTGTGCGGTGGGCGAGGTGTCCTGCGAAACGATCGCCACCGGCGCATTCCTGACGTCGAACGACAAGCCGTAACCGAACACCAGGATCAGCACGAACGGCAGGAACAGGCCGACCATCAGGTTGCTCTTGTCTCGCAACAGCTGACGAGTCTCCTTTACCGTGAGCGCGCGCAACCGCCGCCACGACAAACGTTTGCTCGGTGCGTGTTGGTCGCTCATGCGGCGTGCTCCTGGCGCTGCGCCTGTGCCCGGCCTCGCTCGACGATGCCGATGAACGCGTCTTCCATGGAATGTGCGGGCTGATCGCCTGAACCCGCATGCAGGCGCACTTCTTCCGGCGTGCCGATCGCGAGCATCGTGCCCGCGTCTTGAATCATGATCCGATCGCAGTACTCGGCTTCTTCCATGAAGTGGGTGGTGACGACGATGGTTGTGCCGTGATCGGCGAGCGAGCCGATGCGTCGCCAGAATTCGCGACGCGCCAGCGGATCGGCGCCGCTGGTGGGCTCGTCGAGAAACACAATCGCAGGCTCGTGCAACAGTGCGGCTGCCATCGCGAGTCGGCGCTGAAATCCCCCGGGCAACGAACCGGCCGTCGAGTTCGCACGCTCTTTGAGCTCGAAATTGTCCAGCGCCCAGTCGATACGTTCCACCGCCCGCGAATTGCGCAAGCCATAGGCACCGGCGAAGAACTGCAGGTTTTCGAGCACGCTGATGTCACCGTAGAGCGAAAACTTCTGGGCGACGTAGCCGATGTTTTGCCGCGCTTCGGCGCGTGCGTGACGCAGATCAGCCCCGGCCACTTTCAATGTTCCGGAGGTTGCGGGCAGCAGGCCGCACAACATTCGAAACGTCGTGGTCTTGCCGGCGCCGTTCGGGCCGAGCAGCCCAAACACTTCGCCGCGCTTCACTTCGAAACTCGTGCGGTTCACGGCGGTGAAGTCGCCGAACTTGCGCACCAGGTCGTGCACTTCGATGACGATTTCCGAATGATCCCCCGGCGCCTTCTGGCCGAGATCGAGCGCTGCGTTCGCGGCGGGCTGCACGTGCGTCCTCTGCCGCAGCAACATCATCAAGCTGTCTTCGAGATTTGGCGTCGTCGGCTCGAATGTCGCATTCTGCAGCGACAGCGGTTCGCGACCGCGCAGCACCGTCCGCACCTGTCCGCCCTGAGGCACGGCATCGATCACGTCGTCACGATCGATCAGCTCTGCTTGCAACTTGCGCGCGGGCGCCTGCTGTTTCGAGATGGCGAAGAATGAATGACCCTCCGCGCGCGAACGCAATTCTCCCGGCGGGCCGCTCGCCAGCACCTTGCCTTCGTGCAGCACGACGACATGAGCGCAGCGCTCGGCTTCGTCCATATATGACGTGCTGACGAGCACCGACAAACCTTCGTTCTCCACCAGTCCGCTCACGATGTCCCACAGCTCGCGTCGCGAGAGCGGATCGACGCCGACGGTCGGCTCGTCGAGCAGCAACAGTTCCGGCGAGCGCACCAGCGTGCAGGCGAGCCCGAGCTTTTGTTTCATGCCGCCGGAGAGCTTGCCGGCCAGGCGGTCGAGAAACGGCGCGAGCGCAGTCATTTCCATGAGTCGCGGATAACGTTCGGCGCGCTGCTTCGGGGTGACGCCGTGCAGGTCCGCATACAAATCCAGATTCTCCTGCACGCTCAGGTCCTCGTAGAGGCCGAAGCGCTGAGGCATGTAGCTGATGCGATCTTGAATCGCCTGCGGATGAGTCGCTGCGTCGAGGCCGAGCACCGTGAGCGTGCCTTCATCGGCTCGCATGAGCCCCGCCGCAAGTCGCAACAGTGTCGTCTTGCCAGCGCCGTCTGGCCCGACGAGCGCAGTCAATGTGCCGTGTCGCGCACCGAACGAAACGCTGTCGAGCGCGGTGACCGGATCGTTCTTCTGACGCGCGAATCGCTTGGTGAGGCCGTCACCACGAACGATCATGGCATCGTCGCCGGCGTTCATTTTCCAGACTCGCGCGACACTGCGCCCTGCGCGGCGGCTGGTTCGATTGTCACGGTCGCCGGCATGCCGAGCCGCAGCCGGTCTTGCGGATCATCGACGAACACGCGGATCTCATACACGAGGCTGGTGCGCAGCTCCTCGGTCTGCACCGTTTTCGGCGTGAACTCGGCGGTCGAAGAAATAAATCCGACTTTGCCTTGCAGCGGCGCGTTGGGAGCGCTGTCCATCGTCACGCTGGCGGGGGAGCCGAGCGCGACGCGGCTCAATTCAACTTCGGAGAGATACGCGCGCACCCACTTCGGCGTCGTGATCGCCAGCGCGAACACGGGACGCTGCGGGGTGGCGAGCTCGCCGGGCTCCATCAGGCGATTGCGAATCACACCATCGGTTGGCGCACGCAGTTCCGCATCGGCGAGTTGGCGCTTGAGAAGGGCGAGATCGGCTTCGGCCGCATCGAGTTGCGCTTTAGCTTGATCGATATCTTCCTTGCGCGGGCCGGCGAGCGTCAGCTCCAGCGCCTTACGTGAGCTTTGCGCTTGCGCTTCGCTCATGCGAGCGGCGGCAGTGGCAGCTTCGAGATCTTGCGGGCTGATCGCACGCCCTTTCGATTCGTCGCTGATGCTTTTCAAACGTTGCAACTGACTGGTGGCATTGCCTGCTTCAGCTTGAGCGGCGGCGAGTGCTGCACGAGCCTGAGCAATTTCTTCCGGACGTGCGCCGTTACGAAGTTTTCTCAGCGCTTCGCTTTGCGCAGCGACGCGAGCTTCCGCTTGTGCCACGCGCGGCAACAGTCGACCCGTGTCGAGCCGTGCCAGCACCTGGCCGGCTTTCACCGTGGTGCCTTCGTCAACCAACACCTCGGCGATGCGCTCGCTGTCGCTGAACGGCAGCTCGATCTGCCGCAGGTCGACGTTCCCCTGCAGGACGATCTGCGACGAGTCGTGGTCGCGGCCGAAGAACCAATAGCCGAGCAGCGCGATGGCCAGCAGCGCGACGATGACGATGGGAATAGCTTTTTTCGGCACGGGCGAACGCTCCGAGACCTTCCGAGGGTTGCAATCGGCCTCCAGTCTATTCAAAATCAAATTTGAATTTCAACTCTATTCGTCGCGAGTGCCCATGAGCCCACCGATGGCGCGCGTCCGTAAGAGCGCAAAAGTTTCAAAATCGCGCCGGCCGGCCAAGGTCAAGGCGCCGGTCCGTGCGGTCGTGCGCGAGGATGGTGCACAGACGAAGCAGCAATTGCTCGAAGTGGCCGGCCGTGTGTTTGCTGAGCGCGGGTATGTGTACGCAACCAGCAAGGAGATCTGCGAGCTGGCGAACGCCAATATCGCGGCGGTCAATTATCACTTCGGCGGCAAGGATGGTTTGTACTCCGCCGTGCTGGAGGAAGCCCACTCACGCCTGGTCAGCATCGACATCGTGACTGAGATCACTCAGAGCAAAGTCACAGGTGCGGACAAGCTGCGATTGTTGTTACGAAAGATCGTCGGCGAGGTTGTGAAGCGAGATGCCAGCGCGTGGGAGCTGCGTGTGCTGAGTCGCGAGCTCCTCGCGCCCACATCGCTCGTCGATGGAATGATGCGCAACCAGGTCATACCCAAAGCCAGGCTCGTCACCGGCATGCTCGGCGACATCCTCGGCGTGCCCGCGACTCACCCCGCAGTGAGTCGCTCGATGGTCAACATCATGGGCCCGTGTTTGTTTCTGCTCATCACCAACCCCGAATGGCAGAAGAAGATCTTCCCCACGCTGCTGGTCGACACCGACGCCCTGGTCGATCACATGGTCGCCTTCGCCCTCGGCGGCCTGCAGTCGATCGCGGCGGAGCTGCGGGCGTTTAAGGCGGAGCGGTGAGGGATACTCAGATCGAGTCACCGCACCAGCTCACAACTCTCCTAAGAGAGATTAAGGGCGCACTTGCGGATGGCCGCCTGGAGCAATTTGCGCCGGCCGCTGCCGCTCAGGCGTTGGACGATCTGAACACGGTGAGCGATGCCGGTCCGTGGCCGGACTACCTGGAGGCATACTTCAGGAATCCGAGCACAGGTGAGCAATACAGGCTCACGGTTGAGACTCAATACTCGAGTGATGGTTGTATGAGCACCCCGTGGCAACAATGAATCGGCTCATTCGCTGGTGTTTTCGGATTGGTCTGGTGTGCGGCATTGGTTTCTTGCTTTCCGCCGTGCTGATCTCACTCGAAGACTTTGACGTCACGACGTCGGACAGCGTGCGGAGCTCAGCGGAGAATGCAGGCGTGTTGTTCGGCGCCATCTTCATGCTGCTGGGCTTTGTGCTTTTGGTCGACGCGATTCACTCCCTGCGGCTTCGATGGTCAGGACTGCCGCCGTTCGGCAAGTTTGTTGGTGTCGTCGGGCTGTTCGCGACCACCTTCGTCGGCGGTTATATCTACCACTATTTTTTCTCACGATCTGGCGACGGCTATCGGAGTCATTTGCCGGAAACTGCGCACATGACCACCGAAGAAGCGATCACGGTCGGGCTCACGAAAGCGGAAGCGCTCGTGCTGTTCGAATGGCTCGCCAGAACTGAGGAAACTCGATCCAACATCATCGAGCATCCTGCAGAGGATGAAGTGCTATTGCGGGTTCTGGGGCAGATGGAAAGGACGCTGGTTGAACCATTCGCCAAGAATTACCCAGAGCTCTTGGCCCGCGCGAGGAAAGAGTTGATGGAATCGCGCTGACTCGCGCGAGTGGAGCGCTGCCGGTGCTACTCGACAGCGCCTCGCCCAACTAACCTTCGCTTTTGTTTCTGAACGCCGCCTCGCCGGCGTCGGACACCTCAACCCATTTCGGATCCGGCGGGGCGCCGGGGACGTAGCTGTCGTGCCAGTTCCACCATTTGTAGGGGCGGCTTTGTGGGTAACCCTCGGGGGAGTTCTCCCAGGTTTCCTGACGGCCGAGGGCAGTCATGTCGAGATAGCTCCAGAGGGTGCCGATCGCTTCATCGCCGCGGCCGTTGATGAAATAAGTGCGGTACACGCGGTCGCCATCGCGGATAAAGGCATTGTGACCATGCCACTCGTCCACGCCGAAGTCCGCGTCGAAGGTGTCGGTGAGGGTGTACCAGGGAATGTTCCAACCCATCTTGGCCTTCAAGCGAGCAATGTCGGCCTGCGGGGCACGTGAGACGTAAGCGAGCGTGGTGTCGCGGGCATTGAGATGGGCGAGATGAGAAACCTGATCGGCCACCATGGAACAGCCCACGCATGCATGCTCCGGCCAGCCATGCACGCCGGGCTCGAAGAACGCGCGATACACGATCAGCTGGCGGCGGCCTTCGAACAAATCGAGCAGGCCGGCTTTGCCGTTCGGTCCATCGAACGTGTATTTCTTTTCCACTGCCATCCACGGCATGCGACGCCGCTCGGCCGCCAGAGCATCTCGGGCGCGAGTGTGCTCTTTCTCTTTCACGAGCATTTGCGCGTGTGCCTTTGCCCACTCCTGAGGCGACACGATGGGCGGTGTGGTCATAGTCATCACAGGCTCCTCTTGTGAACTTCGGGATATTTTGAGCGTCGCCGATTGCAAGGTGGGAGTAACAAATGTGGCGGAATTCCTGGCCGTTCCTGCTGCGGAACGATCCCAACGCCGGCGCATTTCCCAGAAGTTGTCGGCAGAGATGATGATGAGGTGGAGCAGTGCGTGCGTTGACTGTGCGGCCCGGTGTTGCGGATTCCGGTTCACTGCGTGACGTGCCCGATGTGCACGCTGCAAACGACGTAGTAGTCGTGCGCACGCTCGCAATCGGAATCTGCGGCACCGATCGAGAAATTCTCGGCGGTCACTACGGCATGCCGCCGGCCGGCCAGGAATATCTGGTGCTCGGGCATGAATCGCTCGGCGAAGTCATGCAGGCGCCCGAAACATCTGACTTCAAACGCGGCGACCTGGTCGTCGGCATCGTTCGGCATCCCGATCCGCTGCCATGCCCCGCATGCGCCATCGGCGAATGGGATATGTGCCACAACGGCCGTTACACCGAGCACGGCATCAAAGAGCTCGATGGCTTTTGTGTCGAGCGATTTACCATCGCGCCGAAATATCTGGTGCGCCTCGATCCGCGATTGCGCGAGACTGGCGTGCTGCTCGAACCGACGAGCGTGGTCGCAAAGGCGTGGGATCACATCGAGCGCATCGGTCAGCGCAGCGTTTCATGGCGAGCTCGAAGAGTGCTGGTCACCGGCGCCGGCCCGATCGGGCTGCTCGCAGCGCTGCTTGCGAGTCAGCGAGGCTGCGAGTTGCACGTGTACGACCGGTACAGAGGCGAGGTCAAGCGCGCGCTCGTCGAGCAACTGGGCGGAAAGTATCACTGCGATTCCATCGAGGCCGCGGCCGCGCTCTCGCCCGATGTGATCATCGAGTGCACCGGAGCACCCAACGTCGTTGCACAGGTGATTGGAAACAATGCGCCGGGTGCGATCGTGTGTCTCGCCGGGCTGTCCTCCGGCGCTCATCGCATTCCCTATGACTTCAGCGCGCTGAATCGTGAGCTGGTGTTACAGAACGATGTGATATTCGGCAGCGTCAACGCCAATCGCCGGCATTACGAGCTGGCAGCGGCTGCGCTCACACAAGCGCCATCCGATTGGTTGCGCAGACTAATCTCGCGGCGGGTGCCGCTGGCGCAGTGGCGTAGCGCCATCGAGCGCCAGCCGGACGATATTAAGGTCGTGATCGACTTGTCGAAAGAATGAGAAGACGCTGCGCCCGACCGCTGCCGATAAACCCACAGCAGCAGCGCGATCAGCGTGCCTCCCGGCAGCAGCAGCTCGATCGCCAGGTACGGCCCCAAGCGTCGAACCCAACTCCACAGGCGCTGTGTCACGGCGCGTTCGGCAAAGAAGATTTCGGCGAGAGTGCTCATGGCTCGGGTCCGGTTTGGTGCGTCTGAGCCAAGGACGAACCAACCGGCGTCGATCCGACACCTCGCGGAATGACGGCGGTCTGGCCATCCCCTGCTGTCGCGCTGCGATCCCGCGACCGCCACTCAATCTCGACATCGGACAGGCCCCGAAAGCGCGATCTCATGATCGCAATCACACTACGGGGGTTTCCGGTTCGTGACTGACTGCGCGGAATCGGGATGTTTCGGTGACCTAACGTCGCGCGCATGCAGGCAGCTACCCTCATCGAGGCTTGGGAGATTCCCGCCGACGCACGTTGCGCGTGCGATCCTTTGCTAGCATGCCTGGCGCATGTTACGGGGCTGCTCGGCAAACCGGAGTCGCCGGAGGCGCTGGCTGCAGGGTTGCCGATGCCGGACCAGGGGCTCACGCCGGAATTGTTTGTTCGAGCTGCCGAGCGCGCGGGGCTGTCGGCGAAGATCGTTCGGCGGCCGCTCGAAGAAGTCTCATCCCCGGTGCTCCCGGCGGTGGTGCTGCTGAAAGAGCGGCAGGCCGCCGTGCTCATCGCCAGAGATGACGCTGGCAATATCGAGTTGCTGCAGCCCGAGTCCGGTGGCGCGTGTGAGACGACGGTTGCGGACCTGAGCGCACGCTATTCGGGCTACGCCATTTTTGTTCGAGCGCGCGTCAAGCTCGATGCTCGCAGTGAGCACAGCGTAGTGCCGCGCCCAAAACATTGGTTCTGGGACGCCATCATGCAGTGCTGGCCGATCTATGGCGAGGTGCTGCTCGCATCGCTGCTGATCAATTCGTTCGCGCTCGTCACGCCGTTTTTTACCATGAACGTGTACGACCGCGTGGTGCCGAACCTCGCGATGGAAACGCTGTGGGTGCTCACGATCGGCGTGAGCATCGTCTACGGCTTCGATCTCCTGCTGCGCACCTTGCGTGCATATTTCATCGACGTCGCGGGCAAACGCGTCGACGTGATTCTGTCGGCCAATCTGTTCGGCAAGGTGCTCGGCATTCGCATGGCAGACCGGCCGGCGTCGGTCGGTGCGTTTGCGAACAATGTGCAGGAGTTTGAATCGTTACGCGAGTTCGTCACCTCGGCCACGATCACCACGCTGGTCGATGTTCCGTTCGCGCTGCTGTTCATTTTGGCAATGGCGTGGATCGGCGGTCCGATCGCGTGGGTGCCGCTGGCGACGTTTCCATTCATCGTGGGGTTGGGGCTGGCGATGCAACGCCCGTTGTCTCGCGCCATCCAGGAAACATCCCGGCACTCGGCGCAGCGCCAGGCGACGCTGATCGAAACATTGGCCGGACTGGAAACCATCAAGAGCCAGCGCGCCGAGGGGCCTGCGCAACGACGCTGGGAGGAGGCGATGGGGCAACTCGCGAAGCTCGGCCTGCGCACACGCTGGTTGTCCAATACGATCCTCAACGTTTCTACATTCGTACAGCAGCTGGCCTATGTCGCGGTGGTCGCGTTCGGAGTGCATCTGATCGCGGCGGAGCAGCTCACCGTGGGTGGCCTCATCGCGTGCACACTGCTGGTCGGGCGTGTGCTTGCGCCGTTGTCGCAGATCGCGGCGTTGCTCACACGTTATCATCACGCGCGCTCCGCGCTCGCTTCGATCGACAAGACGATGGCGCTGCCGGAAGAGCGGCCGCCCGAACGCGAGTACATCCGCCGTCCTCGCATGCTGGGTGCGGTGGAATTTCGGGATGTGACTTTCAGCTACCCGGGACAGGACATCGCCGCCCTGTCGAACGTCAGTTTTCGGATCGCGCCGGGCGAGCGCGTGGCGCTGATCGGGCGCATCGGTTCGGGCAAGACGACCATCGAAAAACTGCTCCTCGGCCTGCATGCGCCGACCGCGGGCAGCATCCTGATCGACGGCATCGAGTCGCGGCAGCTCGATCCGGTGGAGCTGCGAAGAGATATCGGTTACGTCCCGCAGGATATCGTGCTGTTTTACGGCTCGGTTCGCGACAACATCGTGCTCGGTGCGCCTCGCATCGACGATGCCGCGGTGTTGCGAGCGGCCGCGCAAGCCGGCGTCACTGACTTTGTAAACTCACATCCGCGCGGATTTTCGATGCCCGTCGGGGAACGCGGCGAGGCGATCTCGGGCGGCCAGCGCCAGGCCATTGCGATTGCACGCGCCTATCTGCTGCAGCCGCCGCTGTTGTTGCTCGATGAGCCGAGTAACGCAATGGACAATCGCACCGAGGAGCAATTCAAGGCGCGGCTGGCAGAGCAACTCGACGGCCGCACGCTGATGCTCATCACCCACCGGGCTTCGCTGTTGTCGCTCGTCAGCCGCATCATCGTCATCGAGGCGGGCCGCGTTGCCATTGACGGGCCGCGCGATCAGGTGCTCGCAGCACTCGCTGGAGGCAGGATCAATGCCGGAGCGCGCTGACGCGGAGTTCATGACGGACGTGCGCGCGGCGACGCTACAGGGCGCGCGACCGCTCGCTCACTGGATTCTTTGGAGCACGCTCGCCTTTCTGCTGGTGGCGCTGCTGTGGGCGAGCCAGGCACAGCTCGATGAAGTCACCTTGGGACAAGGTGAGGTCATCCCGTCGAGCAAAGTTCAGATCGTGCAAAACCTGGAGGGCGGCATCATCGCGGAGATCCTGGTCGAGCCGGGCCAGGTCGTCAGCAAAGACCAGCCGCTCATGCGCATCGACGATACGAGATTCTCATCGTCTTATATGGAAGGTGCCGCGAAGGACGACGCGTTACGAGCTCGAATCGCGCGTCTCGAAGCGGAGGCTGCGCTGGGTGAGTTCGTGCCGCCGGCGGATCTGCAGCGGGACAAGGCCGAGCTGATCGCACACGAGCGGGCAGTGTTCGAATCGCGGCGTCGCGATCTGAAAGCGAGCCTCGCCGTTCTCGATCGACAAGCGGAGCAACGCGCACAGGAACTGGCGGAGATGCAAGCTCACGCCGCGCAACTGGAACAAAGCTACGCTCTCGTGCAGCAGGAGCTGAAGCTGACGCGCCAGGCCGCGGATCAGGGTGTGTTTCCTAAAGTTCAGCTCATCCGGCTGGAACGACAGACGAACGATCTGCAGGGCGAACTCGAAGTCGCGCAGCTGAGCCTGCCGCGCCTGCAGGCAGCCCGCGACGAAGTACGGCGCAAGGTGGAACAAATCTCGGCGGAATTTCGGGCGGCCGCGAGTCGTGAGTTGAGTGAAGCGCGTGCGGACCAGTCGGTCGTCAGTGCAACCAAAGTGGCACTCGAAGATCGTCTGGCGCGAACGACGGTGCGCGCGCCGCTGGCGGGAACCGTCAAACAAGTGAAGGTGAATACGATCGGTGGCGTGGTTCAACCCGGAATGGACCTGGTCGAGATCGTGCCGCTGGAAGACAGCCTGCTGGTGGAAGCTCGCGTCCGCCCCGCGGACATTGCGTTCCTGCGACCCGGACTGGCCGCGATGGTGAAGCTGACCGCCTACGACTTTTCGATCTATGGCGGATTGGAAGGAATGGTCGAGCACATCAGCGCCGATGCGATCGTCGATGAACGGCCTGGCGTGCGTCCCGAGAGCTACTATCTCGTCCGGGTTCGCACCACGCGCGGCGGGCGTGGCGCAGGCGACAAACATCTAAAAATCATTCCTGGCATGCAGGCGACGGTGGATATCCGCACGGGCCACAAATCGGTCTTGCAGTACCTGCTGAAACCGGTGCTGCGCGCCAGGCAGACTGCACTTCGCGAGCGCTAGGAGAAAGAATGTTCGTCGTCGCAAGTGCCGACCCGGATTTGCTGGACCGCTGGCGCGCGGGTTTTGATGTCGCCGCGTCGCTGGTTGAAGTACGGCGCAACGATGCGCTGTGCGAGTGCTTGATGCGACTCCAGCCGGAGTTGTTGCTGCTGGACCTGCGACTGTGGCGCACCGGTCGTGCCCAGGATGTCGCGGAGTTGCACAAGGCGAGCCCACGCACACGAATCGTTGCATTCACGGAAGCCTGCGATGAAGACTTCGAGCTCGCACTGTTCAGGGCGGGCGTTCGCGGTGTCTGCGCACACGATGTTTCTAACGACATGCTGTTGAAGATCGTCAGCGCAGCGCTGCAGGGAGAGCTGTGGATCCGCCGCGCGCTGGTGCCAAGGCTGCTGGAGGGCATCGCGACCAACCGGGAGGACGCGTCGGAGTGCACCGGGCGATTTGCGCTGCTGACGCCGCGAGAAAGCGAGATCGCCCGGCTCATCGGCCAGGGCGTAAGTAACAAACGCATCGCGCGCCACCTGGCGATCGCCGAACAAACGGTGAAAGGCCACCTGACGGCTATTTTTCGCAAGTTCGGCGTCATGGATCGCACCAAGCTCGCGCTGCTGCTCGCTCACCGGCACTAGCGGTTCCGCGTCGCCGCGCGCGACCGCCTTCTCCAATTCATTTGCTCGATGCGACGTGACAGCGGTCGGCTGGTCATTGCGACGCTGCAATTGACGATGCAATGTGACGGACCGCTCAGATTTTCCGGATCGATGTCACATTCATGCCATACCAAAGTATGGGCCTACCGCGGTCGGATGGACCGCCCGCGCCACGTCCCTAGGATCGCACCAAACCAAGCGGAGCGATCCTTCAGGCGCGGGGGCTTATGGCGACCACTAACGGCAGCAGCGGCGACGACATCATCAATGGCACGAGCGGCGCAGACACGCTGAACGGCGGTGCCGGCAACGACATCATCGACGGTGGTGCCGGCAGCGATCGTCTCAGCGGCGGATCCGGCAATGACACGCTGGACGGCGGCAGCGGCAGTGACATCCTCAACGGCGACGCCGGCAATGACATCCTGGTGTACCGGCTGGCGGAGAACGTCGGTGCCGGCGATGTTTACACCGGCGGAGCCGGCATCGATACCGTGCGCCTCGTGCTGACCAGCGCGGAGTGGTTGCAAGACTCCGTACAGGCCGAGCTCTCTCGCTACTTCACGCACCTCGCCACGGTTCAGCGCAGCGCCACGGGTGAAGTTTCCAACGGCACCAGCCGTGACTTCACATTCAACTTCGGCACGTCGACGCTGACCGTGCAGATGATGGAGCGGCTCGAAGTTTCCGTCGACGGCCAGATCGTCGCCAACCTCGATGCGCCGGTTGTGGACGGGCTGGAGTCGACCATGCGCGCCACCGTGACCGAAGATGGCAACGACGACACGAGCTCGACCACGACCGAGATCGGCACCGGCTCGATAAAATTCTTCGACCTCGACGTTTCGGATACTCACAGCGTCACCGTCGTTGCCCCTTCGGGCGCGCTGCTCGGAACCTTCCATGCGTCGCTCACGAATGCAGCGACTGGCGACGGGCAGGGGATGGTCGACTGGACCTACACCCTCACCGACTCCGCCGCGCAGTCCCTGGCTGAGGGCGAGACGCGAACCGAAGTCTATGCCGTCCGCATCACGGACGACGAAGGTGCGTCGGTCACGCAGAATGTGACTATCACCATTCACGGCACCAACGACGCCCCGGTGGCTGTGGCTGATGTGAGCAGTGTGAGTGAAGATGCTTCGATTCTCATCGGCAGCGTCGCAGGGAATGACAGCGACGTCGATCATGGCGCTGTTTTGAGTTTTGCACTCGCCGGCGCGGCGCCCGCCGGCCTGACCTTCAACTCCAACGGCAGCTATAGCTTCGATCCGGGCCACGCGGCCTATCAGCACCTGGCCGCCGGCGCCACGCAGAATGTGGTTGTTGGTTACACCGTCACCGACGAGCACGGTGCTGTCAGTAGCGCGACGTTAACGATCACTGTGACCGGCACGAACGACGCCCCGGTGGCAGTCGCCGACGTGAACATCACCACTGAAGACGCGGCTGTCCTCATCGGCTCGGTGGCTGCTAACGACAGCGACGTAGATGATGGTGCGGCACTGAGCTACGCACTCAACGCGCCCGCGCCCGCCGGTTTGAGCTTCAATAGCGACGGCAGCTACAGCTTCGATGCAAGTCACTCGGCTTATCAGCACCTCGCTGCGGGCGCCACGCAAGATGTGGTCGTCGGCTACACGGTGACGGACGAGCACGGCGCGA
>CAMLEO010000054.1 GCA_946478975.1 uncultured Steroidobacter sp. | reverse complement strand
CGCGCAATGGATGACTCTCGGCGATCACTTGAGTGAGCCGGAAGCTCGCAATCCACATGAGGCGGACCTGGCGCGGCCGGCGCGCGAAATGTTCCATCATGCGCAGCGTACCGAGATCGGCCCAATGCAGATCTTCGAGCACGAACAGCAGCGGACGCTTGATGGTGTAACGATCCATCAGCTCACGCATCTCGCGCACCATGCGGTCAGGATGCGCGCCTGCCAGCTCACGCATCAGCGCTTGCCGGTCGGCGTCGCTCACGAGCCAGGGAATTTGAATCAGCCACGTCGGTGCGACGGCGCGCATCATCGCCGGCACTTCCGGCTCGCGACGACACAGCTCGCTGACAGCTTCGAGGATGGGAAGATAAGGTTCGCCGGTGCCGAAGTGCTCGACGCAGCGGCCGTACACCGAAACTTCCGGCGCATGCTCGCGCACGAAACTCTCGATCAACGTCGTCTTGCCGACGCCGGCCTCGCCGCTGATCCAGATCAGCTGACGCTCGCCGGCGGATGCACGCCGCCACGCTCCACGAAGTTTCCCGAGCGCGTCCTGCCGGCCGATGATGGCCGATTGGGGAGCTTGCGCTGAGGGCGGCGTAACAGCCTCGGCCGCATCCCGCACGTTGCCAATGAAACGATAGCCGAAGCGCGAGGCGGTTTCGATATAACGCGGCCACTTCGGGTCGTCCGACAGCACCGCACGCAGCTCGCTGATCGTGGTCTTGAGCACCGACTCGCTGACGTGCTGATGGCCCCACACCGCGTCCAGCAGTGCCGCTTTGGTCATCAACTGGCCGGGATTGCGCGCCAGCGCGCACAGCACACCGAATGCTTTCGGGGCCAAGGCGAGCGGCCGGCCCTCGCAACTGAGCCGGGCGTTCGCCTCGTCCAATTCGAACGCGTCGAATTTCACCCGCTGCACGCCGCCAGGACTCATGCCGTGGCCCGCCCCGCTTCGATTTTGTGTCAGCGGATTGTCGGCGAGCCACGGCCTGCATTCAAGCAACGCGTGGAACAGTGCTATTCGCGACGCACGAAACGGAAGTCCTTCATGCCCAGGAAGCTCACGTTCACACCGTTCACTGCGCCGGAGGCATCGCGAGTGAACTGCAACAGCCCTGAGCCACCGAAGAATGAATCAGCGCTGTGCGCTGGCGCGACCGGGCCATTGATGGGCAGCGACGTTCGCGGCGACTCTTCCGCCAGGCTCAGTGCGCCATTCTCGACAGCAAACGTCCACGAGACACCGAGCTCGCTGCTGAAGAACGTGCCCGTATATTGATTCAGATCCGTCGGCGGCGAGACCGGGGTGAACCGCGAGCCACGACGCGGCTCTTCATCCGGCTCGTCGCCGGTCACCGCGAAGCTGATCGTGTGTGCGGGCCTGCCATCCGGAACCTCGAACTTCACCTGGCTGCCCGGCAGCCCTTCAATCGTAAACGTCGTAGGCCCCGTGGAAACGAGCTTCAACGGGTAATAGAGAAGATGCAGGGTCAGCGCGCCATCCTCGACCGTGACCGGATAGATCTCCTTCTGCCCGGCATTGAAATAGGTGCCGACAAACCGCTGCATCGGCAGCGACGGCGCCGGGCCCGGCTCGGTTGGCTTCGGCTCGGTGAAATAACGCTCCAGCGCGATGTCGGTAACCGCCGTTGACAGCTGATATTGATCGATGTCGTCCGAGTTACAGAACAGCGCCACCGTCGTGTGCAGGCTCGGGAAGCGCAGCGTGTTGCCGTGATAGCCGACCCAGTCACCGCCGTGACGCACGCGTTTCAAGCCGCGATAAGAATCGAGCTGCAGGCCGCGTGCATAAATGAGCGGACGACCGTTGTTCAATCTTCCGGTGCGATACATCTCCCTGATGAATGCTCCGCCGCCGACGCTGCCGCTGTAGAAGTTCTCGTCCCAGTGCTGGAACTCATCGACCGAGAGCTGCAATCCGCCGTCGCCGATCTGCTCCCACTCCGCAATGTTGACGACATATTTGCCGCTTTCGGCGTCGAACGCGTACCCGAGCGCCTGATTGGGAATCACCTGGTCGTGACGATCGCGGAACACAGACTGCGGCATGCCCAGCGGGTTGAAGATCCGCTCGCGCGCCAGCTGGTTCAGGGTTTTGCCGCTCGCCCGCTTGGCAATGATGGCCAGCAGCACGTAGCCGGAGTTCGAATATTGCCAGCGACTGCCCGGCGTGAAGTTGAGCCGCTGCTGTCGCGCGATGAGCTGCAACGCCTGGGCTTGAGTTGTAACTTCCGAATAGTCGAAGCCGCCGAGACTCAGCAGCGCGGTGTAATCGCGCAGCCCGCTGGTGTGCCAGAGCAGATGATTGATGGTGATCGTGCTGCCGTAGCTCGGCAGCTCCGGGATGAACTTGCGCACGTCGTCCGTGAGCTGCAGCTTGCCGTCCTGCGCGAGCAGCACGATGGTGCCGGCGACGAATTGTTTGGAGATCGAGGCGACGTCGAAAAATCGGGTCGAGTCGTTCGCTGCCGGTGGCTCCAGAGACGCCATGCCGTAGCCACGCGAATAGATCATCGCGCCGTCGCTCATGATCCCAAGCGCGCAGCCCGGCGTCGCCGAGTTGAAGCGCGCAAACACCGCGTCGATGCGGTCACGTTGTGAGTTATCGAGCGTGATCGCCGACGGTGCCTGCGAGCAGGCCAGCAAACACGCAGCCAGAAAGACAGTGAGAATCCGTTGTCGATGGATCATGAACGTGCTCCTTGTGGAGAGCACGTTCTACGATCAGAGAATCAGTGTCTCAATCGGGCGTTCTCGTACTTGGCGGTGCATGAATCGTTTATGTGAGTTTCACGCGCTCTGAGCGACGCGCGAGCGCGCATGATCTACATTCGATAGCGCCCCCGCGCATCGAGCACGACCGATCGTGAAGTATCGCCATAGCGCAAAGTGACAGACTGCTTCGGCGCACCGGTGAGATCGAGCGATGTGACTTTGTGAGCACGCCATCGCATATCGATGCTGATCGCACCTCTGGCGCGAATGCCTCGAACCTCACCTTCCGGCCAGGCGCTCGGCAGCGCCGGCAGCAGCCGAATCTCATCGCCCCAGGACTGCACGATCATTTCCATGATGCCGGCGGCCCCGCCGAAGTTGCCGTCGATCTGAAACGGCGGATGCGCGTCGAACATATTTGGATAGGTGCGCTTCGGGCCCACCAGCGCTTTCAGGATCGAGTGCGCATGATCGCCCTCGCCCATTCGCGCCCACAAACAAAGCCGCCATGCCGTGCCCCAGCCGGTCGCGAGGTCGCCGCGATCGGTGAGACTTTTCTTGGCTGCAGCGATGAACTTGGGCGTGTCGCGCACATTTATCTGGCCGCTCGGATACACCGCGTACAAATGAGAAACGTGCCGATGATGTTGGTCCGGAGCGCGATCGTCCCAGTCCTCCAGCCACTCCTGCAGCTGGCCATTTTTACCGATGACATCCGGCGCAATTCGCCGCGCCGTGGTCTCGATCTGCGCGAGCAGATCCTGATCGACCTGCAGCGTGCGGCCCGCTTCGATGGTATGCGCAAACAAATCGCGAACGATCTGACGATCCATCGCCGGCCCGATGCACAGCGAGGTGCCGAACGGATGTGCGTTCTCGGGCGAGTGCGACGGCGAAGTCACCAGGCCGCGGCCTTTCGGGTCTTCGATCAGTGTGTCGAGAAAGAACAGCGATGCGCCACGCAGCAGCGGATATAGCCGTCGCAATGTTTGCTCATCCCGGCTGTAGTCGTAGTGAACCCAGAGTGTGTTACACAGCCAGGCGCCGCCGCACGGCCACAGCCCCGAGTAAGGTTTATCGATCGGCGCTGCCGCGCGCCACAAGTCGGTGTTGTGATGAGTAACCCAGCCACGCGCACCGTACATCGTCTTCGCAGTTCGGGCGCCGGTGACGGCGAGGTCCTCAACCATTCGCAGCAACGGCTCGACGCAGACACCCAGTCCCGCGGGATCGGCGGGCCAGTAGTTCATTTCGGTGTTGATGTTGATGGTGTACTTGCTGCCCCAGGGCGGATTGGTGCCCTCGTTCCAAATGCCTTGCAGGTTGGCCGGCTGCGTGCCGGGTCGCGACGAGGAAATGAGCAAGTAACGCGCGAACTGAAAATACAACGCGGCGAGCGCGGGGTCATCCGATGTCTCGCCTTGGGCAATACGCACATCGGTGGGCTTATCCGCCGACGCAGTGGCAGGAAGCTGCAAAGACGCGGTCGTGTACAGCGAACGATACTCGCTGACGTGTGCCTGCTTGAGCTTCGCGTACGACTCCTTTGCAGCGCCGTCGGTCTGACGCCGCACGATGGCGATCGGATCGCCTGTGACGTCGTGATAGTTCACATAGCTCGTGGCAGCGGCGATCAGCAACGTTGCGGTCCGCGCCTCTTGCACGGACAGGCGACCTTCCTGTTCGACGACGCGACCATCGGTGACGATGCGGACTCGCAACGCATACGTGAGACCGGCGGGCGTCGTCGGCCCGGCGGCATTGCGGCCGGTGATGAGCAAACATCCGGGACTGTCGCCTCGCACGCGAACATCCGGTCCGGGTGCGCCGGCGGACTCAGTCATCAGCCAGTCGATGGCTGCAGTCTCTGCAAGCTCGGTGGCCGAGCCTTGATAGTTCGGCGGCGTGTACTCGACTTCGCGAGGGGCGCGATAGCCGATATCGAAACTCAGCTTGCCCTTGGGCGCCTGGAGTTGAACGACGATGACCTGGTGCGGAGCCGAAGCAAATACCTCGCGCGTAAAGGCGCCCGCCTTGGTGCGGTACTCCGTCGTGGTGATCGCGGTGGCAAGATCGAGCGCGCGCTGATAACTCGTCGGCGCCTGCGCATCCGGGAAATTTAGAAACAGATCGCCGGCGGTGCCATACGGCATCTGGCGCAGCGGTTTCGCCATGACCTTGGCGCTCGCGAGCTCGGCCGCTTCCTGGTAGCGCTCCGCCAGCAGCAGCTTGTGAACTTCAGGAATTGCAGCGAGCGCGTCGGGATTGTCGGGCGTGTAGGGCGAGCCGGCCCACAACGTGTCTTCGTTGAGCTGCAGGCGTTCCTGCGCCACTCGTCCAAACACCATTGCACCGAGGCGGCCATTGCCTATCGGCAGCGCGTCGTCCCAACGCGCCGCAGGCCTCGAATACCAGAGCCGTTCAACCGCGTTGGAATCGCGGGAACGTGCGAACCTCGACCAGGAAACCAAGGATGCGCCAGCCGAAGCGGCCAGAAACGACCGCCGCGTCAAATTGAACATGAGCCCTCACATCCCCACCGCCGCGCATCATACAAGACAACCGTCAGCCGTGCGCAAGCTCCCGATCCGTCTCCGCAACTTCGTGTTCTACGCCCAACTCGCGCAGAATCGCCGTTCGCAGCTGCTGCACTTCGGGGCTCGTGAGCCGGCGAGGATGCGGCAGCTTCACTTCAAACGTCGCTTGGATCTTGGTCGGGCGCGCCGACAGCACCATCACTCGATCGGCGAGATGAATCGCCTCTTCCACATCGTGAGTGATCAGCAGCACGGTGTGACGTTCTTCGCCGAGGATTCTCAGCAGCTCGTTGCGCATGCGCAGGCTCATCAACGCGTCGAGCGCGGAGAACGGCTCGTCCATGAAAAGAATGGCCGGCTTCACGGCAAGCGCGCGTGCGATCTCGACTCGCTTGAGCATGCCGCCGGACAACTCGTGCGGATAGCTCGCTTCGAAGCCCTTCAAGCCGACGATGCCCGCGTAGTGATCGGCAATCGCGATCTTCTCGGCCTCGGTGCGGTCGTTGAGACCGAACATCAGGTTCTGCCGCACCGTGAGCCACGGAAACACCGAGCCGTGCTGCGAGATCAGAATGCCGTTCGAGCCCGGCTTGGTCAGCGGCGTGCCGTCGATCAAAACCTTGCCCGAGTCGGGCGCAGTGAAGCCGGCGAGCATTTTCATCAGCGTGGATTTGCCGCACCCGGACGGGCCGACGATGGCGACGAACTCGCCGTCGCCGACTTGAAAGCTCACGTCGTCAACGACCTGCAGCGCGCCCTTGTCGGTCTGGAACCCTTTGCGCAGGTTCTGCGCGTCGATCTTAATGCGCATAGCGCCACCGCACGATTTTCAAACCCTCCAACAGACGCATCAATCCGTCCAGCAACAATCCGATCACGCCGATGATGGCCATGCCTGCGATCACGAGATCGTAGCGGTTGCCGGCGTTGCGCGAGTCCATGATCAGATAGCCGAGGCCGGAGCGAAGCGCGATCATTTCCGCGGCCACGACCACGAGCCAGGCGACGCCCAATCCGATGCGCATGCCGACGATGATCTGCGGCAGCACCGCCGGAATCACGACCTGCGAAAACAACGTGAACCGCGAGACATCGAAGTTTTCCGCGGCCCGCAAGTAACGTTTCTCGATGGTGTGCACGCCGGCCGTGGTCTGCACGATCATCGGAAACACCGAGGAGATGAAGATCAAATAAATCGGCGAGGCATTGCCGACGCCGAACCACAGGATCGCAATCGGAATCCAGGCGATCGGCGAGATCGGCCGCAGGATCTGGAAAATTGGATTGAGCGTGTCATACGCGCCGCGCATCCAGCCCATCCACAAACCGAGCGGCACACCGACCAGCACCGCGAGCAGGAATCCTGCGCCCACGCGCATCAGCGACGCACCGATATGCATCCACAACGTGCCATCGCGTACCAGCTCGATCGTGCCGGTGACGACCTGCCAGGGCGTTGGGAAGATCACACTGCGCGTCAATGTCACACTCGCCCACCACGCCACGATCAGCAGCGTGATGACGATGAGTCCGGGAAGTATCTGGCGAAGCCTGCTCATGTCGATGGCGGATAAACAATCGAATCGATGACTCGCCTGGCACGCCAGGAAACTCTGGCGAACGGCGAGCCGGGAAAAGGGTCGACGACCACGGTCATCTGCCCGCTGCTATGCGCGGTGCATGCGAACTGGTAGTCCGATGCAACCTCGAACGGTAAGCGAAAATTCTGCCCGGGCATCAGCAGCGCCGGCCCGAAGGTCTGCGGCACCACGTCGCGATTCTTCAGCAGCAGCACGTCCTGCAGGCCGAGCGTCAGGCGAATCTGCGTGGGCAGGATGTCGACGTTGTCCCCCGCCCGGCGCCGCGCCCAGGTGCCTTCCGGAATCGCAAACACTTTTTCGCGCGACTCGACCTGCACCGGCGCAAATGCGGCCCACCCGAGCATGCCCGCGCAAGCGGCCACCGGCATCCACCACAACGATGCGAGACGACGCCAGCTCATTCATTCAAGAGAATGCGAACATCGTGCACGTAATCGTCCGGCATGCGCCCATACGGCATCATCGCGCGCAGCAGGCCTTTGCGATCGATCAGGAACACGGACGATGAATGCGCGTACGCGTAGCTGTTGCCGAGCGGTTTGCGTTCGGCGGTGACACCATATTTCGCACGCACGGCGGCGAGTTTATCGGGCGTGTCGGTGAGCCCGACAAAGGTCGGATCGAACCCTCGCAGATACGCACGCATCTGGTCGGGGTTGTCGCGCTCGGGATCGACAGTGACATACAACACTTGCATCTGATCGGCCTGCGCGCCCAGCTGCTTGCGTGCCTGCGCGAGCACGGCGAGTGTGGTCGGACACACTTGCGGGCAGTTGGTGAAACCAAAACCGAGCACGACCACTTTGCCGCGATAATTCGCCAGCGCCTGTTCGCCGCCCGTCGAAGCTTGCAACGAAAAAGCCGGCGCCGCACTCGGCGGCTCGAACACGCCAGCTTTCAACGCGGACTGCGGAGCTGCCGCCGCGACGACGCAAGTGAGCAGCGCCGACAGGCTCAGTAACAACGATCGCCGGTGAATCATGCTGCTCATGTCGCGAGAGTGATCGGCGTGGCCTGCGATGCTTTGGCAAAGCTCTCGTCCACGTACTTCTCGTACGGCACCGGCTGCTTGAGCGTGCCCGCCTGCATCGACAGCTGCATCAGCTCTTCGAACTCCGCACGAATCATGCGCAGATCGCCGTAGGTGACGCGATCGGTCGGATTCTCCATCACGAACTGAATGATCTTCGGGTCCTGGTTGAAGTACTGGCGGCTGGCAGCGATGGCGACCGCCTTGTTGCGGTTCGCCTGCTGTTGATCCAGCCACACGCCCGCGCCCTGGACCATGTTCACCAGGTCCTGCACCAGCGGACGGTTGGAATGAATCAGCTCCTCGCGCACGGTCAGCACGCAGCAGATGTAGTTCCGCCATTCATCGCGAGTCATGCGCAAAGCTCTCGCATAGCCAGCGCTCTGTGCAGCGGCGCCGAACGGCTCGCCGGTGCAGTACGCATCGACGGCGTTTGCATACAAAGCGGCCGGCATGTCCGGCGGCGGCATCTCGACGATCTGCAGATCGGCGGGGGTCATGTTTTCCTGCGCGAGCATTTTGCGCAGGAACAGGAAGTCGACAGCAAAGCGGCTCGGAATGGCAACGCGCTTGCCCTGCAGCTGGCGGAAGTGCTGATACGGCGAATCCGAGCGCACCATGATCACCGCGCCGGAGCGATGCCCGAGCGACACGATCTTCACCGGAATGCCCTTGTTCGCCAGGTCCATCACCAGCGGGGCGAGCATGTAGGCCGCCTGGATGCGGCCGGCCATCAGGGATTCCTTGATCTCCGGCCAGCCGCTGTATTTGCTGTATGTATAGGAAAACGGCGTAGTGCCGGGCTTGGCACCGGCTTGCTTGTTGAGCGCGGCGCGCGACTCGCAAGCCACCGGCAGGGTCAGATTGCAGGTGACCGGCAGCCCGCCGACCACGAGCGACTCCGGGTCTTCGGGGCTGGAGCAGGAAAGCAGGCTCGAAGGCAAAGCCGCACTGGCCAACGCCTGCAGAACCCGACGGCGCTGCCGTGAATGCGTGTTGAACACGTCGTTATGACTCGCTCGAAGAACCCCAGGCTGAGATTCTAGCCGACGGCCCCCAGCCACAACGATTGAGCCAGACTATCGACGATGCACGTCGGCCAGGGCGGTCGTGAGCACCTGCAGGGTGACCGGCTTGGTGAGATGCAGGTGAAATCCCGCCGAGAGCGCATTGGCCCGGTCGTGCTCGCCGCCGTAGCCGGTCAGCGCCACCAGCCTTATGTCGTCGAGGGACGGATCGCCCCGCACTTGTTCCGCCAGCTCGTAGCCCGTCACGCCCGGCATGCCGATGTCCACGAACATCACATCGGGGTGCTCGGCCCGACACAGTTGCAGCGCTTCGGTGCCATCGTAGACGGCCTTCGCCGCATGCCCGCACACCGTCAGCAGCATGGTGATCGAATCGGCGATGTCGCGCTGATCGTCGACCACCAGCACTCGCAACGACTCGCCCTCCTCGCTCGAACACGGATCGCTGTGCTTGACCTCGGCCCCGGCCGGTGCGAGCGGCAAACGCACGATGAACTCGCTGCCCTTGCCGGGACCGGCGCTGGATGCCTGCACATCTCCGCCGTGCAGCTGCACCAGCTTTTTGACCAGCGCCAGGCCGATGCCCAGGCCGCTCTTGGAACGATCGAGCGAGGTATCTCCCTGCACGAACAAATCGAACACCGTCGGCAGCAGCGCCTGGCTCATGCCGACGCCTGTGTCGCTCACCCGCACGATCGCGCAATCGCCTTCGCGCTGAGTGATCAAACTGACGCGACCGCCCGGCGGTGTGAACTTGATCGCGTTGTTGATCAGGTTCATCAACACCTGCTCCAGGCGCGTGACATCGCCGAGCACGTCCAGCGGCACGCCGGTCATTTCCACTTCGAACACCAGGCCGTGGCGCTGCGCCTGCTCGCGAGCGCTGTCGGCCGTACGCGCCACCACGTCCTGCAGCTGCAACGGCTCTTTCAAGATTTTGATCTTGCCCAAGGTGACGCGGGAAACATCGAGCAGATCGTCGACCATGCGCGACAGCGCCGTGGTTTGTCGGCGCACGATGCCGCTGAGCTTCTGAACGTTGTCGTTGACTGCGGTTCGGGCGAGCACTTCGCTGGCGTTCATGATTGCCGCCACGGGATTGCGCAGCTCGTGCGCAAGCATGCCCAAGAACTCATCCTTGCGACGATCGGCTTCACGCAGCTGTTCTTCAGTGCGCCGGCGCTCGGAGATGTCGCGGGCGATCACCGTGAAGAAACGTTTGCCTTGAATGGTGAAATCGCTGACCGTGACTTCGATGGGCGTGCGCCGGCCTCGATCGCCGACCGCCTCCACCTGCTGCGCGACCGAGGTGAGCCTCAGCTCTGGAATGAACCGCGACAGTCGACGTTGCAACGCCGTCTGCGCATCACATTCGAACATGAGCTCGGCGGAACGATTGAACAGCAGAATGCGCGCATCTTCATCGCACATCGCGATTGCATCCAGTGTGGTCCCGACGATGGACGCCAGGCGTTGTTCGGATTCGAGCAGCTTGCGCTCGACACGCGCCTGCGCGGCCACGCGATCAACCGCGCTCGGCAGTTGATCCAAATAGTCGGCAGTCTTGGGCACGAAGTCGCGCACACCGGCACGCAGCGCTCGAATCGTTACATCCTGATCGCCGAATGCCGTGACCAGGATCGTGGGAACGTTGAAGCCTCGTGCTTTGAGGCGCTCGAATACATCCAGGCCCGTGCTCGGGCCCTGCAAGTTGTAATCGAGCAGCAGCAGGTTGACGTTGCCTTCCGCGACCATGGACTCCGCCTGCTGCGCGTCGGTCGCAATCATCACGGAATAACCGGCGCGTTCCAGGCGGCGTTTCTGCAGCGTCGCGACACCGATGTCATCTTCTACCACCAGCACCGCCGAGCTCGACGGCTCCTGCACCCACTCGTGCACGCTGGTCGTCTGCTTCACGACTTCGCGCACGGCTTCGGGCAGGTACTGCAAATATTCAACGTCCTTGACCACCACGTCGCGAACGCCGGCGCGCATGGCTTCGATCACTGTTTCATCCGTGATGGCGCCGCTCACCATGATGACGGGTACGTCGAAGCCGGCGGCCTTCAGCCGTCGATGCACTTCGAGCCCGCTGGCATTGCCGAGCCGATAATCCATCAGCACGAGTTTGACGTCCCCGGCGGCGAGCACGTGCTCGGCTTCGCTGAAGTTGGAGGCGACCGCGACCTTATAACCGGCGCGTTCCAGGTGACGACGCTGCAGCACCGCCGCCCCCGCGTCATCCTCCACAACCAGGATCAGCTGTCGCGGGTCAAGGGCCATGACTGCGGCTCACGACGCGCTCTTCTCCCGGCAGGCGAATGGCTGCGAGAAATTCCGCCAGCCGGCGCACCATCTCGCCGAATACGCCGTAGTCCAGCGGCTTGACCAGGTACGCCGCTGCGCCGAGCTCGTAACAACGCTCGATCTCGGCGGGATTGTCGGTCGTCGTCATCACATACACCGGGATGCGCGCCAACGTCTGGTCGCTCTTCAGTCGCTGCAATATTTCAAAGCCACTGAGCCGCGGCATGTTCAAGTCGGCGATGATCGCCACGGCATCGGTCGGTTCGCGCTGGCTGAATTGCGCTCGTTTATAAACATAGTCGAGCAGCTCCTGCCCGTCCTTCAGATACACCGAGCGGTCGCCCAGCCCGGCGCGTTTCATATTGCGGCGGATCAGGGTCGCGTGTCCTTCATCGTCCTCGGCAATCAAAACGCAAGGCGCGACATTCATGAGGAGCTTCCGGCGGCGGGATCGAGTTTGGGACCGAGCGTGAAATAAAATGTGGTGCCGACGCCGGCGCGGGATTCGAACCAGATCCGGCCGCCGTGGCGCTCGACGATCCGGCGCACGATTGCGAGGCCCATGCCTTCGCCGCGCGTCCGGCTGTCGTGCACGTGTTGAAACACGCGAAAAATCTTGCGCTGATATTCCTCGGCAATGCCGACGCCGTTATCGGTGATCGCGAACACCGGCACCTGCTCGTCGCCGGCGGAAATCTCCACGCGGCCCGGCCGCTCCGGGTCGAAGTTCTTGAGCGCGTTGCCGATGATGTTTGCAAAGATCTGTGCGATGGCATTGCGGTCACCGCGCACTGCGGGCAGGTCGGCGACGGTCAACAACGCGCCGGACTGCACGATGGTGGAATGCAACGACGCCAGAATCTCCGCCACCACCGCGTTCGTATCCACAACCTGCGACGCGTACTCGACCCGCCCGACGCGCGACAGCCGGAGCAGACCATCGATGATGTTGCCGAGATGTTTGACGGCGTTGCGAATGAAGCCGATGGATTCCTGCATCTCCTGCTGAGTGAGCTCCAGGCCGCGGCGGCGAATGTCTTCCGGCACCCGGGGATCGCCCAACAGTTGCTCGACCGATGCCGTGGTCAACGTCAGCTCGTGGCTGAAGCCCTGCAGGTTCACCAGCGGCGCACGCAGGTCGTGCGACACGCTGAATACAAAACTTTCGTTCTCCGAGCTCTGCTGTGCCAGCTCGCGATTGCTGCGTGCGAGCTCGGTCACGCGGGCTTCGAGCTCGCGAGTGAGCTGCTCGATGCGCTCCTCGTTCTGCTTGCGCTGACTGATGTCACGAGTCACTTTGGCAAACCCGCGCAGCTTGCCGTCGCTGCCGCGGAGCGCCGAGATGATGACGTTGGCATAGAAACGCGAGCCGTCCTTGCGAATCCGCCAGCCTTCGTCCTCGAAGCGGCCGTCGGCCGTCGCGCGTTCGAGCTCCTCTTCAGGCCAGCCCGAGCGCGCCACGTCTTCGGGATAGAAAACCGAAAAATGTTTGCCGATGATTTCTTCGGCCCGGTAGCCCTTGATGCGCTCGGCGCCGGGATTCCAGCTGGCGACGTGGCCTTGCGGATCGAGCATGAAGATCGCGTAGTCGACCGTGCTCTCGATGATCAGCCGCATGCGCTCTTCGCTCTCGCGCATCGCCTGCTCGGTACGGCGACGTTCGCTCAAATCGCGGGAGACTTTGCCGAAGCCGACCAGCTTGCCGGTTTCGTCGCGCAGGGCTGTGATCACGACGTTGGCCCAGAACAAGGTGCCGTCCTTGCGCACGCGCCAGCCTTCGTCCTCAAAGCGGCCGTCGCGGGTCGCGAACTCCAGCTCCTGCTGCGGCCAGCGGCGCTGATTCGCTTCATCCGTATAGAAGACGGAGAAATGTTGGCCGATGATTTCTTCCGGCCGATAGCCCTGCATGCGTTGCGCGCCGGCGTTCCAGCTCAACACGTTGCCGGCCGGGTCGAGCAGAAAAATCGCGTAATCGGTCGTGCTGTCGATCAGCAGGCGGAGCGTCTGCGCATCCGCGACTGCGTGCCCGAAAGCGCCGTGGGCCACGGCGCCGAATGGAGTGGTCACTGTTCCTGGAGCCTCCCCCTCACCCCTCTCACTGGTAAATCGAGGTTCAACTCCTGGGGAGCGGTGCTGGTTCCAGAATTTACGCGGCCAGGGCCGAGCACCCCGCGACCGCCGGGAAAGTGAGGCGGAATGTCGTGCCTTTGCCTTCTGCGGTCTCGAACGTGATCGTGCCGCCCATTCCCAAGGTCAGTTCCTTTGCGATGGCCATGCCGAGCCCGGTGCCGGCGCGACAGCGGCTGTCCGATGCGTCGGCCTGCGCGAAACGATCGAACAAACGTTCCTGGAACGCTTTGGGAATGCCCGAACCGTAGTCCTTCACATAAACGACGCAGCTGTCCCGTTCATTCTGCGCGCCGACTTCGACGACGCCGCCCTCTGGAGAAAACTTCGCGGCGTTCGACAGCAGGTTGGCAAGAATCTGCTGGAAGCGCAGCGGATCGACCTGAATGTTGGCATTCGAATCGCAGTTCAGGCGCAGGCTGACTTTCTTCTGGGCGGCGTACGGCTCGTTGGCGACCACGGCATCTTGCAACAGCCGATGTACGCTGGTGACCTCGGCATCGAAGTCCATCTGCCCGGCCGACATCTTCTCCAGGTCCAGGATGTCATTGATGAGCAGTGCCAGCCGCTCGCCATTGGACCTGGCAATTTCCAGCAGGCGCGACAGCGAATGCGGCAGCAGGCCGAACTTGCCGCTCAATGCCAGGCCGAGCGAGCCGTTGATCGACGTGACCGGTGTACGCAGCTCGTGACTGACGGTCGAGATCAATTGTTCCTTCATGCGCTCCATGCGCTTGCGTTCGGAGATGTCGCGCGTAACGCTGATCCAGCCCACGACCCGGCCGTCGTGGCCGCGAATCGTCTTGGCGCTGACCTCCACCCAAACGTAATGTCCGTCCTTGTGACGCACGCGATAGCTCGCGACGCGGCCGTCGGCGCCATTCGCGAGCGCCGCCTGTTCACGATGAAACAATTCGCGATCGTCGGCGTGAATTGCGCCGGAGCCGCTGTTGCCGGTCACGGCTTCGGGTTTATAGCCGAGCATCGCCTCGACCGCGGGCGAAACATATGTTCGCACGCCGTGCCGATCGGTCTGAATGATCAGGTCGCGCGAATGATCGGCGATCATGCGCAGCCGCTGCTCGCCGGCGACCAGGGATTCGATCAGCTCGCGCTGACGCGTGAGCAGCGCGCAGATGGGATAAGCGGTCGCGAGGCAGCTCGCCAGCAACAGCTGCAGGATCATGGCTTCGTGAGCAATGTCCCAATCCGCGATCGGACTGAGCGGGCCGATTTGCAGCACCGAGGCGGACAACGAAATCACCGCAATCAGGGCGACCGCGATGGCCGTGCCGAGATAGCCGTCGCGAAACACCACCCACAGGAACGGCGGAAACAATAGAAACACCAGCGGGAAGTCCGACTGCACGAAGATACCGACGGTGGTCAGCAGCAACAGACCGTACGCCGCCACCGACGAGACGCTGCACTTGATGGTCTGCTTCCAGAATTCCCTGCTCGACAGCGCAGCGACGACCAGCGGCATCACGACAGCAACACCCAGCGCGTGCGCGGCGAAGCGTCGTGGCAAGGTTGCGAGGAATCCCAAGTTGCCATGGATGGCCAGGCCGGCAGCAGCCAGCAAGGCGCCGATGGCGGGCGCGATCAGCACCAGCCATTGAATGAACGCTCCCAGCGAGCGGGCTCGAAAGAACGCCGAGGGTGTCTTTATATATTTCCTGAGCGCGTAATAGCTGATGCCCAGTTCGAGCAGGTTCGACGCGCCCAACAGCAGCCCATCCATGTTCCACTGGCCGACCAGCCACACCAGCACGGCCTGGGAGGGCAGCGCCGCCCACAACAGCCGCCGCGCTCTGTGCTCATGGTTGGTCACCATGCAGCCGAGCAACCAGCCGTTGGCGAGCCAGAGCGCCGAAATGTGCGCTGTGCCCGAAGTCAGCAGAATTCCGCCGCACGCCAACGCCACGAACACTGCGCTGACGGCGCAGAGGTGGATCCAGGTGCGACTCGATGACGCGATGTGCGGACTACGGGGCGTATCCATGACGACTGCACTATAGAGGCCGCGCCGGCGGAAACGCCCCGAATCCCCGCTCCCCGAACACTCAATGCCAGGCGAGATGAACGCCTAGCGCTCTACGTTGTCGCGACGCAAGTCAGTTCCAATCTGACAGAAATGTCAGGTTTCACTTGTAATTCATCCCTCTGACGGCGAAATCCCCTCGAAACATCGCAGCTCGATGCTCCTCACCATGGCCGGTCAGGAGACGCAGATGACTAGTCGAAATTCGGGCCGAAGTTTGGTGATCGCTGTCGCGATCTTCTCTCTCGCGGCGTGTGCAACCGAACCCACACCGGTGGCCGTGCGCGAGGAAGCGCCGCCGCCGGATACGAATGTTTATTTCTATCCAGCCGAGGGTCGCAGCATCCCCGCCGAACAGCAGGATCGCGACAAGTACGAGTGTCATACCTGGGCGGTCCAGAAGACCGGCTTCGATCCCAGTCTGCCGAACGTGCCGCCGCATCAGCGCGTGCGCGTCGTCGCTAGTGGACCGCCGCCTGGAGCTGATGTCGCGGCTGGCGCCGTTACCGGCGCAGTGGTCGGTGCTGCCGTATCGAATCCCTGGCACACCGGCACTGGCGCAGTCATCGGCGCAATCGCCGGCGCTGCGATCGGCGGCATCGCCGATGCCCAGCGCACAGCCGAAACCAACCGAATCGCGGATGCCGAGAACGACCGTGCTCACAACGCACAGGCCGCGGCATTCGAACGACGAGCGACCGATTACCGACGCGCAATGATGGCCTGCCTGGAAGGCCGTGGTTACAGCGTCCGTTGATGAAGAGGTGACTCATGACCCGTTTAGCATGGCTCGCATTGATGACGCTCGCGCTGTCGAGCAGCGCATTCGCTATGGATCGCAGAGAGGCCGACCGGCACCTGGCAGCTCATCAGCACGTCGACGAACGTTTCTCTCACAATCACGCGTACTACGATCGCGGCTATGTCGTGCGTGAGGTGCCGCGAGACAGCTACACCGTCGTGCACGCGAATGTGAATTTCTTCTACTCGCGCGGCGAATGGTATCGACGCCGAGGCCCGAGTTGGGTCGTCGTAGGCGCGCCTATCGGTGCATTCGTGCCGGTGCTGCCGCCCTTCTATACAACGGTGTGGTTCGGCGGCCTGCCCTACTACTACGCCAACGACACGTACTACGTCTGGGATACGCCTCACCGGGAGTACCGAGTCGTCGACGCGCCGCCCGACCAATCGGCCGCAACTACTCAGCAGCCCGCCAACGACCAGTTGTTTGTTTATCCCAAGAACGGCCAGTCGCAGGAACAGCAGTCGCGCGACCGGTATGAATGTCATCACTACGCCGTCGAGCAGACCGGCTACGACCCGACCCAGGCGGGCGGCGGCGTCTCCGCCGACATCGCAGCGTCCAAGCGATCCGACTACTTCCGCGCGGAAGAAGCCTGTTTGGATGCGCGAGGCTACAGCGTCAAGTAACAGGCACCATGGCATCAGCACCGTCATGCAGGATCGTTCTCATCGTAACGGCAGCCGCGCTCGCCGCTTGCAGCACGAGCCCTGCCTGGCAGCAACGTCCGCCCGTCGCCACACCCGACACGTGGCGGCAGGCGGACAGCAAACAACCGGCTGCGTGGCCCGCCGCTGACTGGTGGAAGAGTTATGGATCGCTTGAGCTCGATGCGCTCATCTCACAAGCCCTGCGCCAGAACTTCGATCTGGCTGCCGCCATCGCTCGAATGCAACAGGCTGATGCGCAGGTTCGGATTGCCGGCGCAGCACTGCTTCCATCTATTGGAGCTGGCGGCGAAGTCTCGCGCGAGCGCCAGCCCGCTACGCGCGCTCGCAGTGGAGCGCCCGAAACCTCGACGCTGCAGCAAGTGTCGCTGAATGCCAGTTATGAGCTGGACTTCTGGGGCAAGAACCGGGCGACGCTCAACAGCGCCAAGGCCAGCGCGCTCGCGAGTCAATACGATCGCGATACTGTCGCGCTGTCGGTAACCAGCGCAGTCGCGACCACGTATTTCCAGATCCTCGCGTTACAAGATCGCCTCGCCGTCACCAATGGCAATCTCAAAGATGCTCAGGACATCCTCACCATCCTGCGAGCGCGGCTCGCGGCCGGCATCGCCACCGCTTTGGATGTGGCTCAGCAAGAAACAACGGTCGCGACACTCAGCGCCACGGTCCCGCCGCTGCAGACTCAGCTGCAACAGAATCTCGACGCGCTGGCGATTCTGGTCGGCCAGTTGCCGGAACGGTTCAATGTTTCTCCGGGATCGCTCGCCGATTTGCAGATCCCCGACGTCACACCCGGATTGCCGTCGGAGCTCGTGTCTCGCCGGCCCGATGTGGCCGAAGCGGAAGCTCAGCTCGTCGGCGCGAATGCCGACATCGCCGCGGCACGAGCGGCATTCTTTCCAAGTTTTCAACTGACCGCAGAAGGCGGCTACGAAAGCGCGGCGCTCGCCTCATCGCTCGGACCGGCGAGCGCGCTGTTCACCTTGGCCGCCGGCATCACGCAGCCGATCTTCGAAGGCGGCCGATTGCGAGGTCAGTATCACCTGTCTCGAGCGCGTTATGACGAGCTGCTGCAGATGTATCGCAAGAGCGTGGTTTCGGCGTTTGCCGATGTTGAAGACGCGCTCGTGGCCACTCGACAGACCAGCGAGCAAGAGACGCGGCAAGCACAAGCCGCCGCGGCTGCGCGACGAGCACATGACATTTCCGTTGCTCAGTTGCGCGCGGGTACAGCAGATCAACTCGCAGTACTCACGGCGCAGAACGCTTTGTTCAACGCTGAAGATGCGCTGGTGCAAGTCAAGCTCGCTCGCTTGCAGGCAAGCATCGATTTGTTTCAGGCACTCGGTGGCGGCTGGCAAACGCCGCGGGGAGGATCGTGATGAACCGTCGAGATTTGATCACCGGCGCACTGGTGATCGCGTGCACCGCTGGAATTGCCTGGTTTCGATCCGCGACGCCGGCCAGCCCGCCGCACAGACCGACCGGTGCTGTTCCCGTCGGAGCCGCGACCGCCTCAGCAACGGACGTTCCGGTCTACATCAACGCGCTCGGCACTGTGCAGGCGTCGAAGACAGCAACGATCACGTCGCGCGTCGACGGCCAGTTGCAGCAACTGCATTTCGCCGAAGGCAGCGAGGTCAAGGCCGGTGATTTGCTGGCGCAGATCGATCCAGCGCCGTACCAGGCACAACTCGCACAGGCCGAAGCGAAACAGGTCCAGGACCAGGCGCTGCTCGAAAACGCGCGCCTCGACGTACAGCGTTACACGCAACTCTCTCCTGAGGACTACGCAAGCAAACAAACGCTCGACGCGGCTCGCGCGCAGGTCGCTCAACTCAGCGCGCAGATCAAAGCCGATCAGGCGGGAATCAAAGCGGCCAAGACGCAGCTGGCCTACACATCCATCGTTGCGCCCTTCAGCGGGCGCACCGGCCTGCGACTGGTGGACGAAGGAAACATCGTGCGTGCCAGCGACTCCACCGGCATCGTTGTGATCACGCAGCTGCAGCCGCTCTATGTGCTGTTCACGGTGCCGCAAGATCAGTTGCCCGACTTGGTGGCCGCGATGAATTCGCAGGCTGTTCCCGCCACTGCCATTGCAGCCGACGGCAAGACGGCGCTTGATGAAGGCAAGGTCACGTTGATCGACAACAGAATCGATGCAGCAACCGGCACCGTCCGCCTGCGCGCCACGTTCGACAATCGCGACGGCCGCATGTGGCCCGGGCAGTTTGTGAGTGTGCGCGTTCTGGTGAATACGCTGCATGCCGCGCTGACCGTGCCGTCGAGCGCTGTGTCACAGGGCCCGCACGGCGCATTTGTTTACGTCATCAAACCTGACGGCACCGCGGACATGCGCTCGGTGACGACGGGACATGAGACTGCCGACCTGACGCAAATCACCGCCGGCCTGAAACCCGGCGACCAAGTTGTGAGCACCGGTCAATATCGCCTGCAGACCGGCGCGCACGTGCAAATCCTGGCGCAGAGCCCGACCCAGGCCACATGAATCTCTCGCAGCCCTTCATCGAACGCCCGGTCGCCACATCGTTATTGATGCTGGCACTGCTGCTGGTCGGCATGGTCGCGTATCCGTTGCTACCGGTTGCGCCGTTGCCGCAGGTCGATTTTCCGACCATTCAAGTCTCCGCGTCGCTGCCGGGTGCGAGTCCGGAAACAATGGCAGCCGCCGTCGCGGCGCCGCTGGAACGCCAGCTCGCGCAGATCTCGGGTGTCACGCAGCTCACATCGACGAGTTATCTCGGCACCACCTCGATCACCGCGCAGTTCGATTTGAATCGAAACATCGACGGCGCCGCGCAGGACGTGCAATCGGCCATCAACGCAGCCAGCGGGCAGCTGCCAAAGAATCTGCCCAGCGCGCCGAGCTATCGCAAGGTCAATCCCGCCGACTCGCCGATCCTGATCTACGCGGTCCACTCCGACGCGCTGCCGCTCACTCGCGTCGACGATTACGCCGAAAACGTGCTCGCCCAGCAGCTCTCACAAGTCGCCGGTGTCGCGCAGGTCACGCTCGGCGGACAACAAAAGCCGGCGGTCCGAGTGCAAGTCGATCCGGCAAAGCTCGCCTCGCTCGGCATCGGCTTCGAGGATGTCAGCGCTGTGATCACCAGCGCCTCGGTGAACGCGGCCAAAGGCTCGCTCAATGGCGACAAGCACAACCTGACGATCTACGACAACGATCAGCTCACGACTGCCGGGCCGTGGAACGACGTGATCGTCTCATATAAGAACGGCGCGCCGGTGCGAATTCGCGACATCGGCCGTGCGGTTGAAGGCGCGGAGAATGCATTTCTCGGCGCCTGGCAGAACGGCAAGCCCGGCATTCTCCTGATCGTATTCAAGCAGCCGGGCGCGAACGTCATCGACACGGTGGAAAACGTTCGCACCGCGCTCGACCAGATCTCGTCGACCATGCCGCCGACCATCAAGCTCGATCAGATCATCGACCGCACGACCACCATTCGCGCCTCGGTCAAGGACGTGGAGTTCACACTGATGCTGGCCATCGCGCTCGTTGTGATGGTGATGTTTCTGTTCCTGCGGAACCTGCGGGCCACGCTGATTCCGAGCATCACCGTACCTTTGGCGCTGCTCGGCACCGCGGCCGTGATGTACGCGCTCGGTTATAGCATCGACAATCTGTCTCTCATGGGCTTGACGATTGCGGTCGGCTTCGTGGTCGACGACGCCATCGTGATGCTGGAGAACATCCATCGTCACATCGAAGACGGCGTCCCGCCGATGCAGGCCGCGATCCGGGGTGCTCGCGAGGTCGGCTTTACGATCCTGGCGATGAGCATCTCGCTGGTGGCCGTGTTCATTCCGCTGCTGCTCATGGGCGGCATCGTCGGCCGCCTGTTTCGCGAGCTGGCCGTGACGGTCTCGCTGGCGATTGCAATCTCGGCAGTGGTTTCGCTGACGCTGACGCCGATGATGTGCTCGCGCTACCTGCGTCCCGACAAAGACCAGCGTCGCGGACGAATCTATATTGCGTTGGAGCACGCGTTCGAACGCATGCAAGCTGCGTATGAACGCGGGCTGGACTTCGTGCTCCGGCGGCAGCAGCTCACGTTGTTCGTCTTTGTAGCGACCGTCGTGCTCACGGGCTTGCTGTACGTCTTCGTACCGAAAGGCTTCTTCCCACAACAGGACACGGGCATCGTCACTGGCGTCGCCGAAGGTGCGCAGGACGTTTCTTTTGCCGAGATGGCGCGGCTCATGCGCTCACTCACCGATGTGGTGAGCCGCGATCCCGATGTCGCGAGCTGGGCGGCGTTCGTCGGCGGTGGCCGAGCTCAGAACAATGGCCAGGTGTTCATGAGCTTGAAGCCTCGCGATGAACGAAGCGCGAGCGCAGATCAAATCATCGCGCGTCTGCAGTCGCAGCTCGCTCACGTGCCGGGCGCAAAGCTGTTCCTGCAAGCGGCGCAGGACCTGAACCTGGGCGGTCGCGCCGCCCGCACGCAGTATCAATACACACTGCGCGATGCGGATCTCGACGAGTTGAACACCTGGGCTCCCCGCCTCCAGGCTGCGCTGGAAAAACTGCCGCAGCTGAGCAGCGTGGCCACCGATCAGCAAACCAACGGCCCGACGCTGTCGCTGACCATCGATCGCGACCAGGCGGCGCGCTTCGGCATCTCGCCCGAAGTCATCGATCAAACGTTATATGACGCCTTCGGCCAGCGGCAGGTGTCGCAATACTTCACGCAGCTCAACAGCTATCGGGTGATTCTCGAAGTCGATCCAGCGTTGCAGGGCGATCCGGGCACATTGGAAAAGATCCGCATCACGTCGCCGCTCACCGGCGAACCGGTGCCGCTGTCGGCGTTCGTGAGATATGACACGCACCCGCTCGCGTATCTGTCTGTGAGTCACCAAGGCCAGTTCCCGGCTGTGACGCTGTCGTTCAATCTCGCGCCTGGCGTCGCACTCGGCGACGCTGTAAAGGCGATTCAAGCGACGGCTGCGCAGATGGGAATGCCAGCGACGGTATCAGGCAGCTTTCAAGGCGCGGCACAAGCGTTTCAAGCGTCGCTGGCCAGCCAGCCGTATCTGATTCTCGCCGCGCTGGTCGCGGTTTATATCGTGCTGGGAGTGCTTTACGAAAGTTACATTCATCCGCTGACCATCATCTCCACGCTGCCCTCGGCCGGGCTCGGCGCACTGCTGACCTTGCTGTTATTCCGCACCGACCTGTCGGTGGTCGCATTGATCGGCGTGATCCTGCTGATCGGCATCGTGAAAAAGAACGGCATCATGATGGTCGACGTGGCGCTGCAATTACATCGCGAGCAGCACATGGACGCGGAGCCGGCAATTCGCCAGGCATGCCTGCTGCGCTTCCGACCGATCATGATGACGACGCTCGCAGCGCTGCTCGGCGCGCTGCCATTGATGCTCGAACACGGCACCGGCTCCGAGCTACGACAGCCGCTCGGTTATGCGCTCGTCGGTGGATTGCTGTTGAGCCAGGCGATGACGTTGTTCACGACGCCGGTGATTTATCTGTACCTGGACCGGCTCAACTCGAAGGTCGAGGCGGCGGAACTTCAGCGCACCATGGCGACCGAAGCGCAAAACACATAGCCCACGCCGCGCTCGGTGCGAATCAACTGCGGATCGGCCGGGTCTGTTTCGATCTTGCGACGCAAGCGCAGGATCTGCACATCGATGGAGCGGTCATAGACCTCGGTGCTGTGCAGCCGGGACAAGTCGAGCAGCTGATCGCGATTCAACACGCGCTGTGGCGACGTCAAGAACGCGACCAGCAGGCTGAACTCGCCATTGGTCAGCGGCACCTGCTTGCCGGTCGGCGACGTCAGGCGATGCAAGCGAACATTCAACTCCCAGCCCGCGAATCGATAGGCCCGCAGACCTTCGTCGCGCCCCGGCAACGGCTCCGGCGATTGATACCGCCGCATGACGGCGCGAATGCGCGCCAGCAGCTCGCGAGGGCTGAAAGGTTTGGTGACGTAATCGTCGGCGCCGAGCTCCAGCCCCATCACGCGGTCGGCCTCGTCGAGCCGGCCGGTGACCATGATGATGGAAATATTCGAAGTCTCGCGCAGCTTGCGGGCCAGCGTCAGGCCGTCTTCGCCCGGCAGCTTCAGGTCGAGCACCACCAGGTCGATGGCCTCGTTCGCCAGCACCGACATCATTTCCTTGCCGGTGCCCACCGCGGTGACGCGAAAGTCATTTTGCGACAGGTAGTCCGTCACCAGCGAGCGGACGCCGGCATCGTCATCGACAACCAGGACATGGGAGGGCGCGGTGTCCATATGCATATAAAAGTTTCCGGTGCGAAGCATTTTATCTTAGGTGGCGTCGCCGGCGTGCAACCGCCCGGGTTACATCTGTAACGAAGCGGCGCGCCGCCGGAAATCCCGCTGCAATGCCTGGAGCGGATTCTATAACCGTCGCCACCGCTCCCTTCACCCCGAAAGCGTGGCGACAGCTGGCGCCTCTCCTGCCGGGCAGCCCCGGCTCCCCCATCCCCCAATCCTCGCGGCTGGGCGGCTCGAGCGGGAGAGGCCTTTTCCTCCCCCCAACAAAAAGGCCGGCTGGCTGCCGGCCTTTTTTTCATGCTCGCGATGACGTGGTTACGCGGCCGGGAAAGTCGCATCGACGGTTTCGCCGCCGGGCACCTGGCAACGGCCCGCACCGCCGCCGGACATGCCGGAGGACGGATCGATGAGCCGGAACGAGCAGCGCATGCGCTCGCCGTCGGAGGCCTGCAGGTTGGCGACGACGCGGCCCGAATAATGTTTCACGAAATCGGGGCCGGCGTCCCAGAACGGCCACTCGGGATAATGTCGCCAGCCGACCCACAGCGGCTGCAACCGGTCGACACGCGTCTCGCTGGTCACCTGGAAGAATTTGCCGTCGAACGCTTCGCCGTTCGCGAGCGTCGCCTTCATGTCACCGGACACGGCGTTGTCGCTGCTCCAGTTGAACTTCACCGGCAGATTGTTCTCGCGCGTCGTACCGACGCCCGCGCCTGTCGTCGCACAGGCCGCCAGTGACGCCAGGGCGACCACACCGGCCATCGTGCGCCCGAATGTCTGCCCATATGTTCGCCAGGTCTCGATACTCATGGCTTGCTCCTGTTGTTTGGGTCCGCCGGCGGAATGCCGGCGACTTGGACACAGGATGCGGAATGTTTGCAACGCTGCGATTTCAGCGCTGCCGGACGGCGTTTCAGTTGAAATTACTGCGTGCAAAGCGCCTGCGCAGCGCCGCTTCCAGGCTGCGCGCCATGTCGCGGGCCACCAGAGGTTTGTTGAGAACTTCCGACGCTCCTATGGCTGCTGCACGCGCCGCCAGCGGTGCTGCCGCGAAGCCGCTCATCAACAGAATAGGAATATCCGGACGAATGGCGCGAATGCGCTCAGCCAGCTGCGACCCCGTCATGCCGGGCATTGTTTCATCCGACAGCACCACATCGAAACGTTGCGGATCGGCGCGGAACGCTTGCAACGCTTCGGCGGACGACGTGTAACCGATCGGCTCGTATCCAAGCTGCGCAATCATTTCTTCGCCGAGCCGGACCAGCACTTCTTCGTCGTCGACCAGCATGACGGTTTCGCCATGCCCGAGCGGCAGCGCCTCGCGCTCGGGGTCCACGCGAGTCACTCGCCCGCTGCATGGGAGATACACTTCGAACGTCGTGCCTCGCCCCGGCTCGCTCTGCACGTTGACGCCGCCACCCAAGTCCGCCGCGATTCCATGCACGAGCGAAAGCCCGAGGCCGGTACCGACGCCGACACCCTTGGTGGTGAAGAAAGGATCGAAGATGCGATCGCGCAGGCTCGGCTCGATGCCCAGGCCAGTGTCGCTCACCGCCAGCCGCACATATTCGCCGCGATTGATGGTGCCAGTAACCAGCGTCACGGGCGCGGCGATCGTGATCGTATCGAGCCGCACCGTCAGCGTGCCGCCGGTTTTCATGGCGTGGATGGCGTTGGTGCCGAGGTTCAACACCACTTGATGAATTTGCGTCGGATCGCCGATCACCGCGGCGTCGCCGGCCGAGAGATTGCGCTCCAATCTCAAATCGTCAGGCAGCGATGTGCTCAACAGATCCAACGCTTCAGCAACGACAGACTGCACGTGCACGGCGAGGCGTTGTCCCAAGCCGCTGCGACTGAATGCCAGGATGCGCGCGACCAGCGATTTGGCACGTTGCCCGGCGCCCATCACGCTGTCCACATAGCGTCGCAACGAGCTGCCCTGCGCCGCTTCGTTCTGCGCCAACTCACCGTAGCCGAGGATCGCGCCGAGGATGTTGTTGAAGTCGTGCGCGATGCCGCCGGCCAGCGTGCCCAACGCTTCGAGCTTGCTCGCCTGCATCAAGCTCGCTTCCAGCCGGCGACGCTCCTCCTGCTCGCGCCGATGTTCGGTGACATCGTTGTTTGTTTCCAGGATCGCTTCGATGGCGCCATGCGCATCGCGTTGTACGGCCCAGCGGGAAGCAACGATGATCTCGCTGCCGTCGCGACGCGTGTGCACCAGTTCGCCTTCCCAGCGATCGGTGCTTTCCAGCTCGTGCCAGAGCTCTTCCGGCGGCAGCGGCAGTTTCGTATGCAGCAGGTCGTCGACGGTGCGGCCGACGGCCTCCTCGGCGCTGAACCCATAGGTGTCGCTGGCGGCACGGTTCCAGTAACGAATCACGTTGTGACGATCGCGAAGAAACACGGCGTCGTGAGTGAGATCGAGCAGGCCGGCCTGGGAACGCAGCGATTGCGTCATGTCCTGCGCGATCCGCACCGCCCGGGCACGCAGCGTCGCCTGGGACCAGGCGATGCCGAACAAAAGAAACGACAGCGGTATGCCCGCCGCCAGCGCGAGCAACGGCAATTGTCTCTGCGGCACGGCCTGGTCGTAGGATTCCGAAAACAGCTGCAGCGTCCATTCGTGGCCTGCCACAGTGACGGGTAACGTGGTCTGGAACGCCGGCTTGCTCTGCCCGGTCATGACATCGCGGGCGCGGGCATTTTCATAGAGCAGCGAACCGGGCGATGTTTCTTTGCCGTCGTAGACGGCGAGGCCGACATCGACGACCGAGTTGCGCAGCACGTCGGCCATGAAATCGTCGCAATGGAGCGCTGCGTAAACATAGCCCACCGACGCGCTGGCGCGATCGCCGCCGGCCTGAGGGTGTTCCGGCGTGTACAGCGGAGCAAACATCAGCACTGTGGCTGGAGCATCGACGCCGCCGCCCACCGCCGGATTCCAGCGCTGCGAAAGACTCACGATGCCGGAATCGCGAGCTCGTTGCATGGCCGTGCGGCTGATCGGATCGGCCAGCATGTCGTAGCCCAACAGCCGGCGCGTGTTGCCGCTGAAAGGTTCGATGAATGTCACCGCCACATACTGATCGCGCTGGCCGGCGGGCCAGACGTGATAATCGGGCGCGTCCTGCGCGCGCATCTGCTGCTCGTGAGCCGGCAGCTCGTGAGGATCGAGTTGTTTGGCAAAGCCTAGCATCCACACGCCCGGATGGTCGCGACGCAATTCCAGGCCGTCGACGAAGCGACGCCAGTCGTCGTGAGTGATCACGCGACTGGTTGCAAACAAGGCGACGACCGCCTGCAGGCTTTCCTGATAGCCCCGCGTGCGGCCTTCGACGGTGGCCGCGATCTCACGTGCGTCGGTGTCGAAATCCGCCGCCGCGCTCTCCTCGGCCTGGGCCTTCAGGCCATACCAGGTGACGGTCGTGGCACTGAGCGATACGAGCAGCACCAGCAGCGGCAGAACGGAAGATCGCAATACGCTGCGGCGAGTGGCCGCAACGTCGTCATTCACCCGCGGATCGCTGTGCGTCCCTGTGGTCTGCAACAACCCTCCTCAAGCACTCGCGCGTGCGGCCTCGAGAGCCTGCATCAGCGCAACCCGATCGAACGGCTTCACCAGCACCGCGGCGACGCCGAGCTCACGTGCAACGCCGTCCAGCGCCGATCGTCCATTCGCAAGCGCATCGGCAGACATCGCGATGATCGAGGCATAAGGCATTGCGAGCGCCAGGCCTTCGATAGTCTCACGCGCGGACTGCAGCGGAGCGCGCACATCCACCAGCACCACATCGCATTTTGCGACGCCCGAGGACATGCCGAGTTCGCGCCCGTCCATGAACCCATAACCCGCCATGCCGAGCCACTCCGACACCAGGGAGCGGATGGCCCGATCGGACTCCAGGACGAGCACGCAAGGCGACCGGACTGCGGCCTCGCCTGCCACCGGCCTGCCCCTCAAAGTGCTCACACCGTATTGCCGACGCGCTTCCAAGGCTCGCCCTCCTGCCAGATTCGAGGCTCATTGGGCGCGTTCGACATTAACGCTCAATGTTTCGCAGCGGGGCCAATTATTTCAATTGAAATACGAAATCGAGAATACGGGCTTACAGGTCCACGACCAGCACCGGCGTTCGGGCCCGCGAGCAGCAAGGGGTAAATACGGTGCCGGCATCATGCTCGGCCGGCGTCAAATAGCGGTCGCGGTGGTCCGGCACGCCGTCCAGAACCTTGGTAACGCAGGTACCGCAAATGCCCTGCGCGCACGAAGACGGCACGCTGACGCCATGGGCGATCAGCACATCCAGCGCCGTCTGCTTGGCCGACACGTGCAGCACCCGCCCGGAACGTATCAAGTGCAGGTCGAACGCCTGTGCGTCCGCATCCAGCGGCGCCGCCTTGAACAATTCCGCATGCAGCCGGTCCTCCGACCAGCCCAATTCCTTGCCGGCCGCGAGCACGCTTTCGATCAGGCGTGCCGGGCCGCAGACATACAAGTGAGCGCCTGCAGGCGCAGCAGCCAACACTGCCCGCGCATGGAAACGTCCGGGATGAGGCTCATCGGAGAAATGCAGCAGCAACGCGCCTTCGGCTGCCAGTGCCTGCAAGTGAGGAACAAAGGCCGCATCGTCGCGCCGACGTGCGCAGTAGTGAATCGTGAACGGGCGGCTCAAAGCCGCGAGCCGCGACGCCATCGCCATGATCGGCGTGACACCAATGCCACCCGCGATGAGCAGCGAAGCCGGCGCATTCTCCACCAGCGCAAAGGTATTTCGAGGCGGCGCGATTTTGATTCTTGCGCCCGGCTGCAATGCATGGACGGCAACCGAGCCGCCGCGCGAATCGGGCGTCTTGAGCACAGCGATGCAGTAACGCGTGCGATCGTGAGGATCGCTCCAGATGCTGTACTGACGAATGATATCGCTGGGTAGATAAACATCGACATGAGCACCCGCCTCGAACGGCGGCAACTCACTGCCATCCACAGCACGCAACTCCAGCGCTCGCACTGCTTGCGTTTCTTCCCACGCACTCGCGACCACGACGTCGATCAGGTTGGCGCGATTCACCGCTTCGCTGACCAGCGGCAGCGAGCGCATGCGGCGGCGTTCGAACCATTGCCAGATGCCGGTGACCGCAAGCCCGCTGAGACACAAGCCGCCCAATAGAAACAACGCACGGACGGCGGTGCCGAACACCTGGCCGCTGTGGATCGGCAGCATCCAATCGAGAATCACATTGCCGGCCGGCAGCGATCCGGCTTCATACACGCCGAGCGTGGCTCCGGTATATCCATCGAGCCAGATCTGATCGCTCGCGCTCGGCCGCGTCGTAGACGGTGTTTTGAAAAACACCGTGACCACGCGCCCATGTCCGCCCGGAAAACGCACGTTCTTGATCGGCGCGTCGCCATAACGCTTGCGTGCGGCGGCGATGACTTCATCCAACGGCAACAACGCCGCGGCTGCGCGCTCAGCGACCTTGGGAGCAGGCCTCGTGATCGTCGTTCCGGAAGACGCCAGCGCGGCTTGAATCTCACTCTTCCAAACGATCAGCACACCGGTGCAGGACCACATCAACAACAGCACCACGACGATGATGCCACCGACCCGGTGTAGATCTCGCAGTCCGCGATATTTCCCCACACTCAGGCTGACGGTGAAGCCGCGCTTGAGATTCCGGCGCCCCG
>CAMLEO010000053.1 GCA_946478975.1 uncultured Steroidobacter sp. | reverse complement strand
CGGCCGACGATCGGTGATCAGCCCCACCAACGGCTGCAGCAGCGACGCGGTCAGCTGATACGTCAGCGTGATCAAACCGACCTGGCTGAAGCTGAGCGAAAACTCGCCCTTCAGGATCGGATACATCGCCAGGATCAACGACTGCATCATGTCGTTGATCATGTGCGCACTGCTGATGGCGCCGAGGATGCCGAAGGTCGGCCGAGCTTCGAGAGCGGTTCTGCTGGCGTCGATGGTTGCTGTCGCGGAATTCGTCATAACGGGAGTTTCACTGCGGGGAGCGCAATTATGCGAGGATGCTGCATGCCCGTCGCGCGCCAATCAACCATCAACCATCGCAAAAAGGACATGCAGCGATCACGTCAGCCGAAGGCTCTGCCGGAAGCTCTCAAAGAAATCGAGGCGGAGTCCTCGCCCATCAGCGGCCGGGCAACCGACTATCCGGCGGGCTGGCACATTCAGCCGCATGCACACACCAAGCATCAGCTGATCTACGCCGAACGTGGTGTCATGGTGGTGCAAACCGAAGTTGGACGCTGGGTGGTGCCACCCACGCGAGCGATCTGGATGGCCGCAGGCATGACTCACGAGATTCGCTGTGTAGGCGAAGTTCACATGCGCTGCGTGCTGGTCGCACCGAAACTGGCGCCGAAGCTGCTGAACGGCACGCAAGCAGTAGGCATATCGCCTTTGATGCGTGAGCTGATCCGTGCGGCCATGGACGTGCGACAACCCTTTGTTCCGGGCACTCGGGACGGCCGCCTCATGCGCCTGCTGCTCGATGAGTTGCGAGCGCTGCCAGTGCTGCCGCTCAACCTGCAGATGCCCACCGATCCGCGGCTGCTTCGCATCTGCCAACGTTTGCAACAGCATCCGGACGACGCTTCGACGATGACGGATTGGGCACGGCGCCTGGTGCTGGATGTGAAGACCATCCAGCGACTGTTCGTGAAGGAAACCGGAATGACCTTCGGCCAGTGGCGGCAGCAGGCTCGCCTGTTACGCGCGCTGGAATTGTTGGCCGGCGGCGAGAAAGTCATCGATGTGGCGATGGCGCTCGGCTATGGCAGCCCGAGCGCGTTCGCCACCATGTTTCGCCGACAGTTCGATTGCAGCCCGAGTCAGTTCTTTGCCGAAGCGTGAGCGGCAGCGCTCGCCAGTTCGAGCTCCGATTGTTTGAAGCCATGACCGGGCACGATCTCCTGCGCGGGATCGCTGATCTTTTCCCACTGCTCGATCACCCGTTCACCAGCATCGTCATCGCTTCCAACATAGCTGCCGCTGGTGAGAGTCACATACGCGCGTGCGAAGTGCCCTGCTCCTGCACAGAGAATGGCACGCGTCGGAGCCGAATCGCCGACGAGCGCGAGCAGGCCGGGGCTGACGAATTTCGGATCAAGGCGCTCAAGCGCTTCAGGCGAAAGAATTCCTTGCGTCATCTGCGTCGCCGCTGTTGGAGCAAGGCAGTTCACGCGGATGTTGTATTTCTCGCCTTCGAGCGCAAGCGTCTGCATCAGACCTACCAACGCCATCTTCGCCGCGCCGTAGTTCGACTGGCCGAAGTTGCCGTACAGACCCGATGAAGACGTGGTCATGACGATGCGGCCGTACTGCTGCCGCCGCATGATCTCCCAGACGGCCTTGGTACAGATCACCGCGCCCATCAAGTGCACGTCGAGCACGAGCCGGAAATCGGCAAGTTCCATTTTCGCGAAGCTCTTGTCGCGCAGGATGCCGGCGTTGTTGATCAGGATGTCGATGCGGCCCCACGTTGCCATGGTGCGCTCGATCATGGAGGCGACCTGAGCCTCATCACTGACCGAACCACCGACTGCAATCGCCTGGCCGCCACTTCCGGTGATTTCCTCAGCGACCTGGGTCGCGAGCGAGAGGTTCATGTCGTTCACGACGACGCGTGCGCCATAGCGTGCAAGCAGCATCGCGTGGGAACGGCCCAATCCACCGCCGGCGCCGGTGATGATCGCAACTCGATCGGTCAACATCATTTGTATGCTCTCAAAATACGATGCGCATGGCGCGCTCTACGAACCAAAAACTTCCCGCGACGCCGGCAACGTAAGTCGGCGCTCGCCACGCCCAGGCCGGCGGTCGAGGTGCATAGCGACGCCAAAGAAACATCAGCCCCAGCACCGCGATGACGAACAGGACCTGCCCAGCTTCGACGCCCAGATTGAAGAACAACAGCGCCAGCGGCACTGCGTCTTCGGGCAGACCGATGTCATGCAAGGCCGCGGCAAAACCGAACCCGTGCAGCAGCCCAAACCCGAACGAGGCAATCCACGGCCAGCGTTGAGTTGTGCTGACTCTGCCCTCGCGCGATTTGACGATCTCAGCGGCAACGAACGCAATGGACAGCGCGATGGACGCCTCGACCGGTGCGCTCGCCAGGCGCAGCCATCCGCATGTCGTCGCAGCCAATGTCATCGAATGCGCCACCGTGAACGCCGTGATCGACGCGAGCAGGCGCTTGCGATCGTCGATGAGCATCAGCAGGCACAACACAAACAACAGGTGATCGAATCCGAACAGAATGTGCTCGACGCCCAAGTTGAAATACGTCCCGGCCACCTCGCTCATCGCCTGCCGCGCAGGAATCACGATGAAAGGTGCAGAGCCATTCGCACGCAGCGTCTTGGGAGAGCCCGCAAGGGGTTCGAAGCGCACGATCACATCAGTCAAGCTGCTTTGAAGATTCTCAAAGCCGATCTGCTGATTGGCAAGCCCGCCCTCGCACACCGTGCGCAGATGCTCCACGACCGCTGCCTTGACCAGCGCTGCGCGCGGGGCGGACAGAGTGTGACATTGCCGAGGCCATACGACATTCAGCGCCAGGCGCAGGTCCCCTTGCGCCGGCGTTTTCCACAGCACGTCGTATATCGCCGGCTCGATCTCACGAATCTGCAGGAATGCAGGCCGAACCTCGTGCGCCTCGGCCGGCGCCGCAATCATGAATGCCGTTATGAGCACGACCAGCATTCGCGCCAGCATGCTCTACTCCCCACTCACATCGATAGTATCGAGCGGTCGCCTGAGCTTGGGCACGTCGGTTGGCGCAGGTTGAGCAGCGTAGATCTCCGGCCACTCGACGATCACGTCATAACGCTGGCGCAGTCGAGCCTGGAACTGTTCGCGCTGATCACGGCGCCGCGCCTCGATCCAATCCGACCGCACTTTGTCACGAACATCGGCCAGCAGCGGATCTTGCGCCTGCTGCCGCGACAGAATCAGCACCACGTGCGCCCCGAGCGGCGACGCGATCGGTCCAAACCAGCCGGTGCCCTCATGCCTGAACACCGAAGAAGCAAACGTTTCGCCAAGTAACGCGGCGACACCCTGCTCCGTTGTCAAAGGCAGCGCTGATGGCAGCATCGAGGCATCGCCGAGTTTGGTCGGATCCGCACCTGCGCGCAATTGCGCCACGAAACGAGCGGCGTCTGCTTCGGCTTGCGCCCCTCGCACATCACTGCTCGCCATCACGTGACGAAAAGAAACACGCTCCGGCAATCGATAATCGGCCACGTGCTCGGTCAACCACGCGCCGAGTTGCTCGTCCGTCGGCTCTTCACTGGCAGTGGCATCTTCGGCCAGGAATTCCAACTTCTGTCGCATGCGTCGACGAACGATAGTGTCGTCCGCATCCAGGCCCATCACGACGGCTTCGCGATACGCAATCTCTTCGTCCGCAAAGTCGTCGACCAGCGCCTGCAACTCGGCCCGACTGGGCATGCGTCCGGCGAGCAGAGAGTAATTCTCTGCGATCTGCCGCACGCGCCCCGCCGAAATAGTGACGCGTTCGCCTGCGGGCCGCGCGACGCTGCCGTGAATGAGTTGATTGGCCACGAACAGCACGAGCGCAATCGCCATGAATTGCAGCAACGGTTCGCGGAGGGCGCGCCCCACCACCGACCGCTTGCGATCCTCAACGGTCATGGGCGGGCACGAACCAGATCGGCGAAGTGTACGCACGCTCCTGAATCGTCGTCGGCAGCTTCGGATTCGGTGCAACGTTGGCGCGGATGGCATCCCACGTCGACCATCGACACGTCGGATTCTCGATCACGCGCGCGTAATAGAACGCATGTTGTCGCGGATCGAAGTCCGGATCGCGCCAAACACTCTGCAACTGCCCGGCGCCCTTGTTCTGCGAGATCTCGCACGTCTTCAGATCGACTGTGGCGCCGTTGGCCGGGCAGCGCTGAGTCTTGCCATCGACCTTGCCGCGATCGGAACAGGCCACGTCGAAGACTTTCTCGAACGATCGCCCGCTCGCATCGACCCAGCCTTTGACGATCTGAATGCGTTGAAGCGGCGCCGAATGGATGTCACGCATGGCAATCACGACGAACTCCGGCGCACGACCCGGCTTCGCCACCAGATCGCCTCCCATCGGCACTGCGTTCGCGTACGCCTTGCGCACACCCGAATCGGTCGCGAGGTCCACGCCTTGCAAGCCGTAGCCGGCAAACAAACGCACCCGAATGCGCGGGCCGGTAGTGCCAAATGTTTCTTTGCGCCGAAGCGCCGCGAACAGCGACTCGCGCGTGTTTTGTTCCGCCCAGATCCCGGTGAGCCCCGCCGAGCCCCAGGTTGAAGAGACTGGCACAGTTTTGCCCGCGGCATAAAAGTCGTCCCAGCTCTTGTATTGCGCCGGAGGGACGGCGCCGCGCCGATCGGGCGCCCCATCCAGCACTCCGACTTTGGAGAAGTAATGATCTTCCTCGTAAGGCCCCGCCGCGTTGTGACTGTCGCTGCCGGCGACGAAGCCCAACTTGTATGGATTCACACCGAGCTCGCGATCCATCGCAAGTCCGCGTTTGAGCGCGTCCCGTACGTAGCCGCCTTCAAACCTGGTGATTGGCTTGCTCGCGCCGATGTATGAAGTCATGACTTCAAATCCCGCGAGCTCGTCATTCGGCGACAGCAGCGGCATGGTCTCGGACTGCCCTTTGACCTGCGTGATCTCCACCAATGGCTCATTGCGTGAGCGCAGCTCGGCGTAGGCGCGATCGATGGGCTGACCGTTCCACATCGTGCGCTCGAACATCGTGCCGTCCGAGCCGTTGCCGTTGTGAGGAATCGACACTGCTTCCATTCCCTCGGTTCGGCGCTGCTCCATCCAGTGCCACAGATCTTCCGGGTTCTGCGAATCGAGCGCCGAGAACGGCAACGGCGGCACGCGATTGCCGGAGAAGATGACGTTGCGATGTAAGTTTCGCACTTCGGGCAGCGAGGTGAACTCGTAGCCAACAAACGTCGTGAACTTTCCAGGCTCGTTATTGCGCTCGGCGCTGCGGATCGTTTCCTGCCACGCCGAGCGCGTCGCGGACAGGTCGGAAAGCTCCGGCCGCCGCTTGCCGCTGCTCAAACTATCGGCAAAGCGCTCGAACGCGGCGAGGATGCCGGCGCGCTCGCTCGAAAACAGCTCACGCGCGTACGGCACCTTCGAGTATTCCGTGCCAGGCGTATCGATGGCCTGCAGCACACCCAGGTACTCGGCGTGATCCGTCACCGCCAGAAAATCCAACGGACCTTGCGTGAGCCGCAGATCGAAGCCCATGGCGTGTTTGATCGTCTGCCCTTTGGCATACGCGTACGCATTGTCCGGATTCGCACGCACGTTGAAGACGTACGCATCGAACGAATTGCGCGTATGCAAATGCAGGTCGCCGAAATAAACATTCCGCAATGGATTGGGCGCTGGTGCGGCGGCAGCCGAAACAAACATCAGCGAGGCCGCCAGACCGCTCCAGCGCATCTTCGTACTTCCGTGCATCGCGCGCTCCGTGCGATGGTCAGAACGACTTGCGGATCGCAACTTCGGCGGTGCGGCCGAGCGGGTTCGCCGTCCACGGGTCGTCGCCGAACTCCTCCTGTGCCGCCGGCGGGTCGCGATCCAACGCGTTCGCCACGGTCGCCGTCAGCGAGAGCGTGTCGTCGAACGCGTAACGATAGGTCAGGTCGACGGTGATCCAGTCCTCGCCGTCCTCGCCGTACTGCACGCCGGGCCGCTCGTCCTTCACCGCCGACACGTAGTTCACACCAACGCGGATGTTGTGACGATCGAAACCGTAGTTGGCGTCGAAGTTCGCGCGCCACTCGGGCGCCGCCTGCGCGAACGTTGCAAAGTTGAGCATGCCGAGCCGGTCGTCGCCGGTCGAAATCACCACGCCGTCGAGCGACGTCGGGCCGGTCTTCAACTCGGTGATCCTGGTGGCGTTCAAGCCCAAGGTGAGATCGCCGGGCCCGAGCGGCAGATCGTAGCTCGTCTGCAGATCGAAGCCGTTGGTCGTCTGGCCTGGACCATTACCGTAGCGCGTGGCCACCGACGAGAACGTGCCGACGCCGCTCATTCCCACGACGCAACCATTGTTGAACGTGACGCGATTCAACAGCGGCTGCACGCTCGGATCGCAGGTCGTGATCGTGTTTCCCGGGCCGTTGAACACCAGGCTCGCGATCTGGTTCGGATCGGCCACCTGCCCGATCTGATCCTTGGTGCGGATGTCGAAGTAATCGAGGATGGCCTGGAAGTGATGGCCGGCCGCGAAGCCGTCGCTCTGCCAGATCACGCCGAAGTTCTTCGCCGTCGCGGTTTCGGGCTTCAAGTTTGCGTCGGTGATGAACTGCGCTGCCAGCCAGTTGCTTGCCGCAGCTGTATAAGTTCGTGCAGCGACTGTGACGGCGCCGGGCACGACACCCAGCGGCGGCGCCTGATAGTTCGTTCCATACGAGGCGCGCAGCGACAGCGGCCCCCAAACATTCCATTTGCCGGCGAGCTTGTAAACCGTCGCGCCCAGCCCGTCCTCGAATTCCTCGTGACGCGCGGCTGCCTGGAAATCCACGTTCGACAGCACAGGCAAGCGCAACTCGGCAAAGGTCGAGTATTGATGACGCCCGACCGAATCCGGCGGATTGGGCGCGAACAGCACAAAGGGTCCCGGGCTGTCCGGCGTGCAGCCACGGAAGTTGGGATCGTTGGTCGGCAACGGCGTCGCGGGCAGATTCGGCGAGCCAACGCCATTGCCGCTGGTGTACTGCGCCGGCCACTCGCAACCCAGGCTGCCGTTATAAAGCGGATCCGGAATATCTTCGCGGCTCTTCACGTCGCGATACTGGCCGCCGAGCGCCCAACCGATTTCGCCGCCGGGCAGGCGCACGCCGAGCATGCCGTCGAACACCAGATCCACGGTGGTGTTTTCGTTGACCGTCGTGGTAGCACGCGGATCAAACAACCAGCGCGTCAACTCCACCGAGTTCTCGGCGCCGGCCACATAGTTGGGATTCGTTAGTCCGCGCACCGGTTGGCCGGCAAACGAAGTGGAGAACGGATTCCACCACATACAACCGTTACGACCTGCCGCTGCGGGATTCTGAGTGCCGAAGCGTGCTGGATCCAGATCGGCGGCCTGACAATTCGGACCGCCGAAACCGTTGAGCGCTTCCTGCAAGCGATAGCCGATGGTGTCCGGGTGAGTGTTGTAAGCGTTCGAATGGTTGTAAGTCACCGCGAAGTCATAACCAACCTCGCGCGCCACGCCGGCCCAGTCGCCGAGCGTGCCGTTGATTCCCGTCGACAGGCGCCAGATCTCGTTGTCGATCCGATCCGGCACGCCGTATCCCTCGCCGCCGTTGCTGAAAGCGTAGTTACCGCCGTGTCCGAGCAAGCGATACGTCACGGGCGTGAAGCCTGATGCACCGACGATGCCGTTGCGGGCGGCGAAGTCCGCTGCATACGGATTCGCGATCGGCACATAGATCTGGAACGTCGAACCAGTGGCCATCGCGGGTCCACGCACCATCGGCTGCGCCGGCGACGCGTACACCGCAGGCGACGTCACCTGCGCATAAGCCGCGTCGGCATGAAAGTTCATGCGCTCGCTGATCTCGGCATTGAGCTGGGCATAGCCGCGATAGATGTCGTTCTCTTCGACCAGGTTGTAATAGGGAATGTAGTTGTAAGCGCAGGTGAAGTTGTTGTCGTACCGGCCGCCGACGGCCGCACACGATTGACGTGTGAAGTCGGAGACGATGCCGCCGACCGGCGCACCGAATTCACCGTCGGCTGTCGCTCTAGGCACGGTCGGCAATGCGCCGCGCGGCACCCAGCCTGCCAGGTTGGTCAGCGTCGACCACGGCGCGGCGTTGTAACCCGCTTGCGTTGGATCGAGCGAATCGCGCGTGAAATCCCTATCCAGCGCGTGCAGCCGCGAACGATGCTCGTACTCCGCCGAGACGATCAGGTTCACGCGTCCTTCGCCGAAGCCGCCCATGATGCCGGCGGAATAATCGCCGTCGGAGCCATCGATATATTTGTACTGCGCGCTCATATCGAGGCCGACGAAATGATCGCGCGTGATGAAGTTCACCACGCCGCCGGTCGCGTCGGCGCCGTAGATCACCGCCGCACCGTCCTTCAGAATTTCCGTGCGCGCGAGCGCGAGCGAAGGAATGTTTGCTGTGTTGATGTCCATGCGCCGGCCGTTGAGCAGGATCAAGGTCTTGTCCGAACCCAGGCCGCGCAAGTTGTAATTGACCGAGCCGATCAACGTCGGACCACCGAAGTAATAAGACTCGCCGGTGGTCGGCCCCGCGATGGTCAAGGTCTTGGCGAATTCGAGCGCTGTCGGCGAACCCCGGCGCTCCAGTTCTTCCTGCGAATACACCTCGACCGGCAGCGCCGTGTCGGTCGGCGTGCCTCGAATGAACGATCCAGTCACGACGATCTCAGTCAGCTCGCTGGTATTGGGCGCGGCCGGGCCCGGCACGTCCTGTGAAGCCTGCTGGCCCCAGGCGGGCAGGCTGCCGCCCGCCAGGCTCATCAGGATCGCAACTCTGGATCGGCTGCCAAATGTGCACTTCATCGTGAAATCCCCCCTGACAAACTTTATTCATTCACACGTGAGTGAGTTTTCTACGTCCAGTGCACGCCGTCAATCGTCGTGCAATGGAAATCGGGCTGCCGGCGCCGCCGGCTCAACCAAACGTTACTTGCCGCACACCGCCCGGAAGCCCGCGGCCATGAATTTCGCCATGCGCTTTTTCACCGCCTCGAAATCGTCGGACTTGCACAAGCCGCCGGACAGCTTGTCGATGCGACCCGTGCGTGCCAGCGTGAGCAGCAGCGCCCCGGTGACGAAGTGATAACTCCAGAAAACATCTTCTTCCGAACAGTTCGGCAGCGCGCGCTTCAGCAAGCCGATCAGGCGCAGCACCACCGGATCGAAATGTTTGTCCATGAGCTCGGCGCCCCACTCCGGCGTGTTGGCCACCTGCGCACCGAGCGCGCCATAGTTTTTCCAGCGCTCGCCGCCTTCGATGTACAGATCCAGGTCGGTATCCAGGAACGCGTGCAGCGCGCCCTCCACCGTCGGCTTGCCCTTGGTCGAGGCCTCGTACTCTTCCAACGCCCGAATGCGGCGCGTGCTGGTCACAACCGCACGGCGCGCAAACACGGCATCGAACAATTGTTTCTTGTCCTTGAAGTAATAGTTCATGAGGGTGTGGTGCACGCCGAGTCGCTGCGCCACATCCTTCAATGTCACTCCGTACAGGCCGTGCCGCGAAAATAACGCCTCCGCCGTGTCGAGTATCTGTTCCATCATCTCCGCTCTCTGCTCCGCCTTGGTGACGCGCTTGCCGCGCGTCGTCTTCCGCTTCACAGAGCGCTTGGCTCGAGTCTTCACAGGTGCCGGCACGTTTAAGCCTCCATCGTCTTGCTCGCGACGGCGAGCCGGCGATCGGACCGCTCCGCCTCACCCGCCGCCGTATCTGGATCTCAGGTGTATTTTGTCGATCTTACCCGTAGATGCCAGTGGCATGCGCTGCAGCCGGATTACCGCGTCCGGAATCCACCATGACGCCACCTGGCCTCGCAGTGCGCTCAGCATCGCCTCGTCGCTGATCGTCTGCTGCTCGTGAATCTCCACGAACAGCACCGGGCGCTCGCCCCACTTCGGGTCGGAGCGGCCGATCACCGCTGCCAGGGACACCTGCGGCAGCCGGCAGACGATGGCCTCGATCGCAGCGGGATTGATCCATTCGCCGCCGGACTTGATCAGGTCCTTGGCCCGGCCGGTGATGATCAGGTTGCCGCGATCGTCGATGCGCGCCAGGTCGCCGGTGTCGAACCAGCCGTTGGCATCGGTTGCCGGCTGCTCCTCACCGAAATATCGGGCGATCACGGCAGCGCCGCGAACCCGCAGATGACCTTCGACATTGCGCTGCTCAGGCAGCGCCGTGCCATTCGTATCCGTCAACAGCAGATCCACACCGACTGCCGGCCGCCCCGCGATTGCAGGCGAACGCCGAGGATCGTTGCACGACGAAATCGTTCCCGACGGCGACAGCTCCGTCATGCCCCAGCTGGTTTGCACGATGACGCCCAGGCGTCGCTCGATGCGCTCCATGAGCGCGGGCGGCATCGGCGCGCCACCCACCAGAATTCGCTCGAGCGACGGCAGCTCGCCGCCGACTGCATCGAGATGTTCGATCAGCCCCAGCCACACCGTCGGCACGCCAATCGCAATCGTCACCGACTCGGCAGCGATCAGTCGCGCGAGACTTGCGCCATCGACGTGACGACCTGGCAGCACCAGTTTTGCGCCGGCGGCCGGCACGGCAAACGGCAGCCCCCAGGCATTCGCATGAAACATCGGCACTGCGACCAGCACGCTGTCGACCGCCGTGATCGCCATCGAATCCGCTTGCAATGCGCGCAACGTATGCAAGTAGCTCGACCGATGCGTGTAAGTCACGCCTTTGGGTGAACCCGTCGTGCCGGAGGTAAAACAAAGGCCGCAGGCGGAGCGCTCATCGAAGCATCCCCAGGCCACCGGCGCACGAGCTTCGTCGATGACATCTTCGAGCGCGACGACTGCAACTCCCTTCCTGTCGCCTGGCCATGTATCGACAGGTCCATCGATGATCAGCACACGTTCGATCGCCGGTGTGCGCTCGATGATCTGCTGTGCGAGCGGCGCGAGATCGGCGCTTGCAATCATGATGCGACATTCCGAGCGCACCAGCATTTCTGCCGTCTGCGCTGCCGTCAGGCGCGGATTGAGCGTGTGACATACGGCACCCATTCCGATGATCCCGTACCAGACCTCGACATGCGCTTGGGTGTTCCATGCAAGCGTCGCCACACGATCGCCAAACCTGACTCCGAACTCGCGCAGCATCGCGGAGACACGCAGGCTGCGCGCTCGCAGGTTTGCGTATCCGACTCGCTCCACCCGGCCGCTCTCGCATCCGGTCACCACCTCGGCTTTCGGATGCCACTTCGCGGCGTGATCCAAAAACTTGTCGAGCGTGAGCGCGAACTCCTGCATCGCCCCATCGATCATTTGTCACAACCCCCGCGAGGCGGAAGCGTTGGAGCGACCATGCCCACATTCCAGTGCCACGGCTGATCGCCTTGAGCGCGCCGACGGCAGATGACTTCGTCGTTCAGCTCGAACATATCTGGCATCAAGTGGGTCTGCGGCTGCGGGGTGCCGGCGAAATGCAGGTACGCGCGAGTCGAGCCATACGCCGGCCAGTCCGGTTGTTCGAACGCGCGTGGCACCGCCGCCCGCGCGAAGCTGGTCCAGTAATCGAGCATCGCCTCGCTCAGCGACCGCTCCTCCGGTGTCGCAGGAATCTTCGGCCAACGCGGCGATGTGCGATCACTTGTGCCGAACACATAAGGAATCTCGGAAGCATGGAACGCATGCAGACCCGCGGCGTCGGCCGCCGGATAGCCATGATCGAACAGATAGAGATATCCCTTCTGCCCCACTGCCGTTTGACTCTGAACCAGTTTCTCGGCCGTCCAGCCGTACAGTGCATCGCGGGTGGTCGCGAGAATGCTTTCTTCGAGCGTCGCACTTGGATACAGCTTCAAGAATCGATTTGTGAGATCGCCATAGCGAGCGCGAATCGCAGACTCGTACGTCGCCGCATCTTTCGGCACCGGCGGTGCGAGCATGCGCAACGATCGGATCTCGCCTGCGTTGAAACCAGCGAGGATCGGCACCTTCGCTTGCTCTCTATGCTCGAACGCATCGACGATCTGACGCGGCAGGATGCGACCATCGACGTTGTTCATCGGGAAATAGCCTGTGCGCGCAGCCGCGTCACACATCCTGGCGGCGTCCATTGAACGCAACGTTGCCAGGTCGGCTGCACCGATGGCCGTTGCCAGCCGTGCGCCGATCTCTTCGGCCGACTCTTGACCCAAGCTCGGCCGCTTCAGCTCGGACAGCGAAATCATGTAGCCGCTCTGTACGATTGCCTTTGCAAACAATCCACGCGCGGCAGGTGCTGTCATGAGATGCATCACGCTGAGCGCACCGGCGGACTCGCCTGCGATCGTGACGTTGGCCGGATCGCCGCCGAAGGCCGCAACGTTTTGTTTGATCCAGCGCAGCGCTTCGATCTGGTCGAGCAAGCCGTAGTTGCCGGAGATTCCCTCGGGTGATTCGGCGCTGAGCTGTGGATGCGCGAGATAACCAAGAATGCCCAGACGATAGTTGATCGATACGAACACGACGCCGCGGCCCGCCAGCTTGCTGCCGTCGTACATGGACAGGCTCGACGCGCCCGAAGTAAGTGCGCCGCCGTGTATCCATACAAACACGGGCAGCTTGCGCGCATCTCGCGGCGCCCAGATGTTCAAGAACAAGCAGTCCTCGCTCATCATCGGCGGTTCGTCTGCGTAGATGCTCTCGGCACGAGGCTTCGGCTGAACGCATGCGGCACCGAACTGCTGCGCATCGCGCACGCCCTTCCACTTTGACATCGACACTGGCGGCTTCCAACGACCCGCACCGACGGGCGGCTGCGCATAGGGAATGCCCTTGAACACATTGAGATCGCCGACGGATGTGCCGCGCGCATCGCCGGCAGGCGCCGAGACCACAGGATTCGTTTGCGCAGACACTGGAGCCGCCATCCAAAACGCAGCGATGAATACAGACAAACGGACACGCGACATCACGAAAATCTCCGCATCTCGCTCTCGCGTTTCAGGATGCGTGCCAGCCACAGATGCAGCAGCACGGCGAGAACATAGAAAGGAACCAAAGTGTAGAAAGCGATCTGCAATGAGTGTTCGGGATGGCTCGGCCGCACATAGTCGCTGACGGCCCCGAGAAATGTCGGCCCGAAGCCCAGGCCGATGAGATTCATCACCAGCAGCAACAGCGCGCCGCACAGCACTCGCTCATGCGGCCGCACTTCCTCCTGCACCAACGTGACCGCCGGCGACAGATAGAAGTAATTCAGAAACATCGGCACGGCGAGAAAAGCCAGCGCCAGCGGCCAATCCGGCGCCCAGACGAAGCCGACAAAGAATGGAATGGCCAAAGCGAGTGCAATGGCGGGCAGATATCCGTACGCACTCTTGGAACGCGGCGCGCATCGATCGATCAGTCGCCCCGACGCATACATGCCGGCGCTGACCGCGATCCCGAGCAGCACCGAGTAATAGATTGCAACTTCGCCAAGCGTCATGCCCTTCTCTCGCATCAGGAACAGCGTCGCGAAGATGAGCAGTGCGTACGTGACGAACTGAGTTGCGCCGGTTGCCAGCGACACCGCAAGCAGCACCGGATGCGTGAAGAACATGCGACAGGTTGGCCAGAACGACGCCTTGGTCGCTTGTGTGGGTGCAGCGCGTCCGGCGCCGACGTCGAGGCCGCCCCGGACCGGTTCGCGAACGAAGATCGCTACGATCAGAGCCGTAACCACACCCACTGCGCCGAGACAAATGAATGCGGAGCGCCAGCTGTAAGCGACCGCGATAGATGCGCCGAACGCGACGCCGAGCGCGAGTCCAATCGGCGGCCCCAAGTTATAAATACTGAGCGCCGTGCCGCGAGTGCCCGGTGGAAAGTAATCCGAGACGATGGCGTACGAAGGCGGCACGCCGCCGGCTTCGCCCACTCCGACGGCCATGCGCGCCATAACGAGCTGCGCATAGCTTGCAGAAAAGCCGCACGCTACGGTCGCTGCACTCCAGAGAGCACAGGCAATCGATAACACGCGTACACGGTTGCTTCGATCAGCCAGCCAGCCGACCGGAATCGACAGAACACAATAGAACAATGCGAAGTACAGCCCACTGATCCGGCCGAGCTGGCCGTCGGTGACGCCGAGATCGTCCTGAATGGGCTTGGCCAGGATCGACAGCAGCTGCCGGTCGAGAAAGTTGAGTACATAAACGAAACAAAGAATGCCGAGCGCGGACCACGCTCGCGCGTCCGGCTTCATGCCCGACGTGGCCGAATCCACTGGCCGAGACAGATGCGCACTGGCGCTCACGTCAGCACGCCTCGAAGTGTCGTCCTCATGCTCCCCCGCTGTGGCGCCGATCGTGACTGCCGGCGCTCGACGTGCAGTGAGCCATCGCCAACGCCCAAAGTCAATACTCACTCACTCGCGTGTGAATATCTTCTCAGCGAAGCTGCGATCGATGATCGAGCTGCGTCCCTGTGCGAATGTTTTCTTTGACAGGCCCCAGGCGGGTATGGATACTCCGCCGCACATAGCAAGGAATGCTATCCAGGGGTCAGGGAATGAAAAAGATCATCGTCGGGGCTCTGCTCGCTCTCTCGGCACTTTCCCCGCTCATCGCCAATGCCTCGCCGTTCGTCAATGTAGACCTGGGAACGGTCTATGACCCCAGCGGCTCGATCTCCAAGTGCGCATTGACTGATCAGCTGCCGCAGAATCTGTATCAAATCGAGACCGTCTCGACCTTCGGCGATGTGACATTTCAGCCGAATGCCTACACGCAGCTGCGCGGCGTCACCGGCGTGGAGCTCTGCGTTACGGTCACATACAGCCAGTCCGCTTACGGCCAATTCTCGGGCACATCGACAGTCGGCTTCTCTGACGGATCGTCCGATCGCCCGATATATGCGCGCATCAATGTGACCGGCAACTATGTCTACGGCACGTGGACTGGCCCGATCTTTCCCAAGTACCAGGTTCTGGGCGTCGACTATGCTCCGCCAGGATCCCGCAGCAGTGTCAGCTACAACGCCAACTTCACGCGTGGCGGCAGCACCTCGATCACCAACAGCTTCAACACCCAGAATTCGGTGACCGTATCGCAGTCAGGCGATTTCAATATCGGCAAGTATGGCGCCGGCTTGTCCACCAGCATCACCGGCCTGTACTCGCAGGGCACCGACAGCACCACCGGCAGTTCGTGGAGCGTCAGTACGACCGGCGGCGATATCATCTATGGCCCGGCCAGCTCCGCCGCTGGCATCGATCACAACTACGATGTGATCTGGGTATGGCTGAATCCTGCGCTGGAGCTCACATTGAACGGCCCCGCGAGCATCTCGTGGGGCGGGTACGCCTACAACCCCGCCGATCCGGTCGATGAAATGGACGTGATTCCGCTCTACGTCTACGAGCTGAAGGATCCATCGCTGATGCCTGCCAACGTCGCGGCACGCCTGGCTCGCAGCTGGGATATTGCGCTCGGCGGGCTCACGACGGCGGATTTCGCAGACATCCTCGCTTCCAACCCGTTTGCGACCAATCCTTCCTACGATCCCAACACCGATACGAGCGGCCGCTTCTCGCCCATGACCGGCCAGACCTTCAACTATGTGCCGGCCATCCCCGGCGCCCAGCCGATCACGCAAACGTTTTCGAGCAGCGCTCAACACGGCACCAACACGGCCAATGGTTCGCAGGTCACGCGCAGCATCGCCATCTCGATCGGCGGCAATGCAAAATTTCTCACCAAGGTGAGCGTGGAATTGAAGAACACGCGAACCTATTCAACGACCACCCGCGCGACCAGCAGCGACTCGACTACCGAAACCGCCAGCCTCTCCATCACCGGCCCCGCCGCCTCGGACAATTACACCGGGCCCACGGCGATCCAGATCTGGCGAGACAATGTGTACGGCTCCTATATGTTTTTCGGCGTGCACTGATCGTTCACCGCTCGTTCGAAAGGTGCGACACTGCGGGCATGCTCGCACTGATCGTCGTTGCCAATCCGGGCGCAAACAGCCTGAGTCATGCCATGGCCGCCGCCGCACAACGGGTGCTCGCCGCTCGCGGTCATGAGGTGGCGTACCACGATCTGTACGCCGAACGTTTCGATCCGGTGCAGCCCACCGGCGAAGGCGCCAACGTGAGCTCGTCGAACCCGCTGGTCGAGCAGCACTGCTCTGAGCTCGCGCGCGCCGACCTGATTCTCATCTGTCATCCCAACTGGTGGGGCCAGCCTCCGGCCATCCTCAAAGGATGGATCGATCGCGTGTTTCGTCTCAATACTGCCTACGGCTATCCGGACGGCGTGGGATTCGAAGGCGTTCCCGTCGGCCTGCTGCGCGCCCGAGCCGCGATCGTCGTCAACACGTCCAACACACCCGCCGAGCGCGAGGCCACGACCTTCGGCGATCCCCTCGAAACAATCTGGAAACATTGCGTGTTCGGACTGTGCGGCGTCAGCAATGTCACAAGACGCATGTACACGCCCGTGTCCGGCAGCACCGTCGAGCAACGCGCGGCGTGGATTGCTGAGATCGCGGCGCTCGTCGAAGATCTGGCCTAGGGTTTCGGCGTTATCGACGAGCGTCGAAGCTGGCGATTGCGCTGGCCACCTGGTCGAGCGGCAGCACATGATCGACGGCGCCGATGCCGATAGCCTCCTTGGGCATTCCGAACACGACGCAGGTCTGCTCGCCTTGGGAAATCGTCCGCGCGCCGCGGTCATGTAACAACTTTAGGCCGCGAGCGCCGTCGTCACCAGGCGTAGCCACCCGGAAACCAGTTCTGCCCGCCTGAGGCTTGCATTCTTGCCTGGGTGAACTGAACCGCAAACTCATCAAGACCAAAACGACGGACATAGGCAGCAACGAGCCGCCGAAGTATCTTTCGTAGTGCCGACTTCGCGGGCGAGGGATACAGCAGCCTTTTTCGTGCCGCTGCGCCGCGTATTACACCGCGAAAACTTTCTCGCGGAATCGTCGCCAGTCGCCACGGCTTGTGATTGAGATGCGGCAGTGGATACGAATAGAACCCGCGCACTCTCATGCCTCATTTGACCTGCTTTCAATCATTCTTCCCACTGCGCAACCTCGATGAAGGTCCAAGATTCATCGTGACCCGCGAACCCATACTCTCTGATCTGCTCGGTCTGATGATCTCGTGTCCAGACGCTCGCAATTCCTCGAAGTTCCGATCCACACCTCGCACTTGCTCAGAGCTGCCAGACAGGCGAGAGGCAGTTAACGCACGCAGAGCGCGATCTTCTGTCTCGGTAATCTCAGGCTGACCATAACTGGCGTATTTGATGCTTGGATTCAGCTCAGCCGGAGTGGTCCACTGGATCCCAAACTGATCTTTCAGAATCCGTTTCTTCGCTCGCCAGAAATGCAGGATGAATTTGGAGTCTCGCTCCACGTTCCCCACGACTCGCTCTGCCTTGCGATCCGCTATAGCGAATTTATCTTTGAGTGTCGGATCTGATTCCTGCCGATCAAATACCTCTCCATTGAGCCGAGGGCGGGACTGTCTCACCTCGGTTTCGCGATACACAGGGTCTGGCTGAATATCTGCCGCATCACCAATGACGAGCCATACCAGGCCAAGCAACGCAACGATGGTGCGCATCGTCCAAACGCCAGGCGTGAACAGCGAGCGAGGAAAATCACATTTGCGAGGCGGGCACGCAACGTCCGCTTGCTCGACGCCGCTCTCATTATCTGGATTCACCGGACTCACGCTGCTCGAACATCCCCACTGGCTCTCCCAGATGCAAGCTGACGCCAGTTCCAGTGATGATGATTCTCGGGGCGTCGGCCGCACCAACCCGAAGCCGCACGGGGCCAGCTGCCTTGAATTCGACGGGCAGGAAGCAGCTTCTGCTTCCTCCACTAAATTCTATTTTCCATTCCGTGGTCTCGTAAGGCAGATCCGCTTCCATTGACTGCACTTCGCCGCCCCACAGGCGAATCTCGCAGTCATAAAGCGGCACCAGCCGCGGATTCTCTCCGAATGCACGCGACCAAGCAGGCTGCCGAGAGAAAATGAGGGCGACGTAACCGTCGCGCTTTTCGATGGAACCCACAACCGCGGGATCGAGATCGACAACGTCGCCGACAGATTCCATTCATGCCCCTGAGCGATCAGAACGAGTTGCTATGTCAGGTTTGTGCGCGGTGGATCAGAGCCATCTCGTCGGCTGCGTCGGCGGTGTAATGAACGAGCCCGCCGAAATCCGTGTCGACCATTATGCCCTGCTTGAGATATGCCCAATGCTCGCTACCGGATCGGTACTCGCCACGATCCATGCACGCAACTACGACGCCATACTTCAGGGCGATCGCCACGACATCGCCAATCATCGCTTCGTTTCCGTCCGTGTAGCGCATCGAAGGACCTGATTTCCAATGGGCACCGCGTGCAACTGAGTGCACAACGCGAGAGTGTCCACGATGATCGGCATCGCTGGCAACTAGACATTCCGAGCAGATCAAGCAATGCGCCTAGACAGGCGGCGCATTCGTCAGCGACGAGGCGTTCGCGACGCCGTCAACGTTTGTTTTCGTCGAGCGACTGAACCAGCAGCACGCTCTTGCCGGGCCGGTGCAGGCGAGCCAGCTCGTTCTGAGCGATGGCGGCGTCGGAGAGGGAATACATCATGCTGACCGTGGGAGTCACGGCGCCCGTTTGGATAAGAAGGGCGATTTGGCGGAGGTTGTTTCTATCGGGATGCACCGAAACTCGGGCGCCGGTGAGTTTGCGCTCGGCAAGCTTCGCGCTGTCCGGCGTTTCGACGGTCGAGATTAAAGTGCCGCCGGGGCGGATCATGCGATATGAACGGCTGAGCGCATCGCCGCCGACGGTGTCGAGAACGAAGTTGACTTGTCCGACGGCGGATTCGAGATGTTTGGTTCGGGAGTCGACGGCATCATCGGCGCCGATGGCCCGCACGTAGTCGAGAGCGTCCTCGGGCGCGGTTGCAACCACGTGAGCACCAGCGTGCTTCGCAAGTTGCACGGCCATGTAGCCGACTTCACCCGAGCCGCCGTGAATCAAGATGCGCTGGCCGGCAGTGAGGTGCCCTTCGACGAACAGGGCCTGATATGCCGTCAACGCGGACAGCGGCACGGCCGCCGCCTGTGCATAAGACAACCGTGGGGGCTTTGGCACGACCAAGTCGGCGGGCACGGCAACGTACTCGGCATATCCCACACCGCGCGAGGGAATCAAGGCGAATACATCTTTGGCCAACAGCACCGGATCGACGCCGGCGCCCGTGGCAACGACCCGACCGGCAATATCGTTGGCGACAATCGCAGGAAACGTCGCCGTCCCCTGCCCGCCTTGACTCAACAGAACATCCGCAGGGTTCACGCCCGCCGCTGCCACCTGCACCAAAACCTCACCGGGCTTCGGCACGGGCTTGGGAACGGCAGGTATCCCGTTCGCGCCGGCAACCCACGGAACGAATGACATCGCAACCGTTACTGCCAAAGACGCACGTTTCATCGCGAACTCCCGCGGGTAGGCCTTTTTGCCTACTTCGTCCGCGGGAATGAAACGGTGTCAGCACACCCTCAAGATCAGAACTTCGCGCGCACCCCGAACGTATAGCGGGGGCCGATGTTCTCGTAGCCACGCCCGAAACCCGCATCGTTCTGGGTGCGAACCACGCTGTTGGTGAGGTTCAGGCCCTCCAGGGTCAGGCCGATCTGGTCGTTGATGTCGTAGGCAAACGAGGCGTCGACCTGGCCGTAGGACTGCCCGTAGCTGCCATCGCCGAAGTTGGCCGTCGTGCTGTTCACGAACGAGCTGCGATAGTTGTAGCCGATGCGACCGCTGAATCCACCGCGCTCGTAGTAGCCCACGACGTTGTAGCTGTTCTTCGACACGCCGGGCAGCGGCAGCGGCGGACCGCCCTCCGTGACCCTCGCCTTGCCGGCGTCCAGGTAGGTGTAATTGACGATCGCGCCGAAGCCATTCCAGAAGCCCGGCAGGAAGCTGAACGGCATCTGCATGCCCAGCTCCACGCCCTTCAGCTCCGCGCCCGCGCCGTTGTCAGGTTGAAAGATCGTGAACGGCAGCTGGATCAAGTTGCCGGTCTCCTTCACGGTGACGTTCAACGTCTCGATGCGCGTCGTGTTCACCACGAAGTTCTTCACATCCTTGTAGAACACGGCAGTGCTCAACAGACCGCCATTGTCGAGGTAATACTCCAACGACAGGTCCAGCTGATCCGCGAGATACGGATCGACGTTCGGGTTGTTGATGGTGATCGACCGGACGTTGGCGTTGACGGTCGTCGACGGCGACAACGTGCCCAACGTGGGACGCGACATCACACGGGCAGCGCCGAGGCGAGCGACCAGGTCGTCCGTCACGTTGAAACGCACGTTCAGGCTCGGCAGCCAGTTGTTGTACGAGCGCTCGATCGTCGTCGGTGTTACACCGGGAATCGTCGTCGCAGCGCCCGCCTGCGCGAACACGATCAAACTCAAATCCGGCGCGTAGCCGCTGGATGTTTGATCCGTCCGCACATAGCGCACGCCCACATTGCCGCCCAGCCGATCATCCAGAGCCGCGAAGTCGAAGCGCAGGTAGCTGGCGGCGGCTTTCTCTTCGACTTCGTAGTCGGTCGACAGATTCGGCGTCGGCGGCGACAGGGCGAGCAGGCGCTTCACCGGCAGCGCCGCGAGCAACTTGCTGAGGTCCGCCGTCAACCACGTCGTAGGATAGCGGACCGGTCCGTCGTAACCGTCGAACATATCGTTGAACGTATACTGCGTCATGAACGAGCTGGCGTCGAAGCTGCCGCCTTCGATTGCAGGATTGAACGGCAAACCGAGCGCGGCGGCCGCATCTTTGGCGCTCATTGCAATACGCCTGGAGCGGAACTGCTGGTCGCGCACCGAGTAGAGGCCGCCAAACTTCAAGGATTTGGCAAAACCCCGGTCGAGGTCATAAGTGATGTCGAAACGGCCGTCGGTGTTGCGGTCGTTGGTCGGCCGGTTGTAGTCGCCGTTGATGCCGATGCCGCGGAAGTTCGCCGGATTCAGCGGATCGTAGCCGCGCGTGAAGCCGAACTGCGGGAGGTTGTGCGGATCGGCACGGAAGTCCTCATAGGCGCTCGCACGGCCCATCACTGAGAGCTGCAGGCCTGTCACCAGCTGCTTGGATTGCGACGAGCTCACCTGCGTGTCGATCGTGAACGGCGCGAGATCGAACGTGGCGCCGAGCGCGCCGGAGATCGTCTCGTTGCGCGTGTCGGAATTGCTGTTGCCGTTGCGATAGTCGATGCCGTCGGCATCGAGATAAACCGCCCGCCCGTCCTCGATGATGCTGTTTTTCACGCAATTGCTGGGACAAACGATGTTTGTAAACCGCAGCGTGTTGGTCGGCTGATTCAGCAGCACGTCGTACTTGCTGTACAACACGTCGCCGTGCACATCGATGTTGTCGGTCGCCTTGAACTGCACACCGCCGATCGCCGTCCATCGCTCAGTGTCGCCAAGGTTCACGCGCGCGCCGGCCTCGTGATTGAAACGGAACGTGTCGTTGAAATCGCCGTCGAGGTTGTAGTCGAGCGGCGGTTTGCGCGTCGACTCGACGCCGTTCTCGAAGCCGAAGGCGCGCAGCGAGTCGTACCGAAACTTGCGCTTCTGATAGTTCACGCCCAGCGTGACGCCGAGCCGGTCGGTGATGATCTTGTTCATGTAACCGGCGATGTGCGGCGTGAGATCTGCCGACTTGTCTTCGTACACGCCCTCGGCAGTGAATGAATAACGATCTTTGCCGATGTCCAGCGCACGAGCGGTCTTGATGTTGACCGTGGCGGCGAGGCCGCCGTCGATCATGTCCGCGCTCGGTGTCTTCGAGACTTCCACTGCGTTGACGAAGTCGGAAGCGAGCGTTGCGAATTCGAAACTGCGACCGCCGCTGGGCGAGGTGATGACCCGGCCGTTGTAAAGCGTTTGCGTGAAGTCCGGGCTCAGGCCTCGAACGCTGACCCGCGAGCCTTCGCCGTTGGTGCGCGTGATCTGCACGCCGGTGATGCGCTGGAGCGAATCCGCCAGGTTTTGATCGGGAAATTTGCCGATGTCCTCCGCCGAGATGACGTCGGTAACGACATCCGCCTCGCGCTTTATCTCCGCTGCCTGCTGCAGGCTCTCGCGGAAACCGCTGACGATCACCTCTTCCAGCGGCGGCGCCTGTCCAGCCTGCTCCTGCGCCATGACGACCGTCGACGCGGAAGTCGCAGCGACAAATGTCCCCAGCAGCAGCTGCGTCCGAAAACTCCGTTGCGTATTCACGAATCCCCCAAAAGATTTCTATTGTTCATGTGGGCGCGAATGGCGCCTTGAGGGTTACGACGCGCTACCCCAACCAACCCCGAATGCTTTTACTGTATCGAGCGATGCCCGTTGCGAATGAGTGGCGTAAAGCCGCGGGCAAGCATCAGCGCTTTATGCGACGAGGAAGCAAGCGTTCGGAATGACCGGCGCACCCGCACGGATTGATAATTTTTATTAGCGATTAGATTTGTACTGGTAAAATCCGGTACATTGCGCGCATGCTGCGAAATATCTTTGTGTGGCTGGCAGCGAGCTTGGCCCTGCCGGCACTCGCCCTCGACGGCGAAATCATCGTCCACGATCCGTCGACGGTGATATTCCATGGCGGCCGCTATTACACGTACGGAACGGGCAACGGCATTCCCATCCTGACCTCGGAGGATGGCTGGACCTGGAAGCGCGCGGGCTCGCTGATGTCCGCGGTACCCGGCGGCAAGGCCGGGCCGGAAGTGCTCGCCAAAGGCGGCAACAACACCTGGGCACCGGACGTCGTCAAGGTCGGAGATCGGTTCTTCGTCTATTACTCCGCCCCGGGCACGCAGCCGAAGTCCGCCATCGGCCTGCTGGTGTGCCCCACCCTGTCGCCCGAAGCGGCCAATTACCAATGCGAAGACCGCGGGCCGGTGGTGTGGTCGGATGGCATCGAGGACAGCAACGCCATCGATCCTGGCGTGCTGCTCGATACGGATGGAAAACTCTGGCTGGTGTATGGCTCCTACTTCGGCTACATCCGCCTGGTCGAGCTCGACCCCAAGACCGGCTTGCGTCGTCATCCGGAGAGCAAACCGGTGAACGTCGCCATCAACTCCGAGGCGTCCATCCTCATTCATCGCGATGGCTGGTATTACCTGCTGGTCACGCACGGCTCCTGCTGCCAGGGCGCGAACTCAACTTACAACATCCGCATGGGGCGCTCGCGCAAGGTCACGGGCCCTTATCTCGACAACATGGGCGTCGACATGGTCGAAGGCGGCGGCAAGCTGTTCGCTGCTTCGCGCGGACGTCACATCGGGCCGGGACACTTCGGGTTGCTGGATCTCGGCGAAGATGTACAGAAATTTTCGCTTCATTACGAGGCCGATCTGGATCGAGGCGGCGTGAGCGTGCTCGATATCCGGCCGCTGCTCTGGCGCGATGGCTGGCCGGTCGCCGGTGACAATCTCGTTGCGGGCACTTACACGATCGAGTCTGCACGAACGGGGACCGTGCTCGAACTCGCTGTGCAGGGATCTCCAGTCGGCGGCTTTCGCCAGCGTCGTGGCGGCCCGCCAGGCAGTGGCATCGTTGGCAGCGGCCCGCCGACATCAGGACCACCGCCGGAGGGTCCACCGCCTCCTCCGCAGATTGGCCCGCCGATCGCAGACCAGGAGCCTGCTCAAATCGCCGCGAACTGGCCTGCGATCACGAGCGTGCGTCTGTCGCCTGCGATGTTACAAGCTCAGCAGAAGTGGGTGATCGCACCCGTTGCGGGTGCAGGCGGATATCCGGGCGCTCCGTATTTTCGTATCACTGTCGCGGGCACGGAACGTTCGCTGACGGCGACCAAGGATGGCGAGCTCAATGCCACTGCGTTCACCGGCGCAGCCGAGCAGCTGTGGCGCATCGACCAGCTCGTCGACGGCACCTATCGCATCAGCCCCAAGTCCGTGCCTGACTCGAACGCCACGTGGGCACTGTCCGCCGTGGGCAGCAGCACACCCACGTTGTCGAAGTTCGATCCCGCCAGCGATCGTCAGCGCTGGCTGCTCGGAGCGCCATGATGAGAATCGCCCTCGCCGTTCTTTCGTTGAGCCTGTTCGCATCCGGTCTCGCACACTCGGAAGATGCAGCGCGCCCGGCACCGACGACGTTGACTCAGCCCAAGGGCAATTCACAACCTGTGGACTCGCGCGGCTTCATCCATCGATGGTTCGTGCTCGAACCCGTGCCCGTCGCGGGGCGTCTCACTGAGCCGGCTGTCAAAGAAGCATTGACGCTCGCCGCCCTTCCCGACGGCGCACCAATCGCCGATGGTTCGAAAGTCACAATCAACGGCGCCGGGCACACCTGGCATGCGCTCGACACGCTCAACTACAACTTCAACTTGTATCACTTCGCGTGGTCGCTCTCGAAGCCGACGTCCAACGTGGTGTTCTGGGTCGAAACCACTGTCGACTCGCCTCGTGAGATCCAGAACGCGCGGCTGGCCATCGGCTCCAACGCCGCGTCCCGCTGGTGGCTCAACGGTGAGCCGGTCATCGCGCTCAACGACGACCGTCAAAGCGTGATCGACGATGGCGTCTCACATCGCGTTACGCTGCGAAAGGGAGCTAACGTGATCCGCGCGGCCATCATCAACGGCGGCGGCGCGACGGACTTCTGCGCCCGGTTCCTGGATGAAAACGATCGACCGCTGGTCGGGCTCAACGCTCGTTTGCAGTAACCATCCGGCCGACCTGGTTATTGATTGGCCCGGTGGCCGTAACTCAGCACCCGGGTGATCTGCCAGCGGCCGTTCTGATTCCTCCACACCATCACGAAATCAGCGATTCCTTCGCACTTGCCGCTGGCGAACTGGCAGAAGCGATGCGAGCCCTGCTCGATCGCGCCGAAATCCTTGATCGGGAATACTTTGAAAGTCCCTGGCACGAGCTCCCGACGGAATTTTCCGCAGGCATTTTTCTCGGTGTTGGCGAGCATCTGCTGCCGCGACCAGGTGACACCGCCGGTGTCGTGATAGAACTCAACGTCCGGCGCGAAATAACTCGCATGTTTTTTCAGCTGCTCCGGTGAGCTGCAATTGTTGAAAGCTTCGAACACCGAGGTGTCCAGCGCCGAGACCGTATCGAACAAAGGATCCGCAGCCGGTTTTGTCGTCGGCTGATCGTTTGCTGCCGAAACAGCAGACGTCCCCGATGCCGCGAAAGCCATCAAGACAGCGATGAGCGATGTGAGCTTTTTCATGCAGATCTCTAGGAGTGGATGGGCCGCCGCCATTCTCTCGCAACGGTGTGGCTGAGCAAGGATCTTGACGCGGCAGCGGGCGCTTAAGACTCCTTTAAGGTACGAGGCATAGGGTGGCATCCGTGAACACACCGTGCGCGCGTCCCCAACGAGGTCCATCATGAACATCGAGACTGCCAACAAAGTGCGCGTCTGGGATCTGCCGACGCGAATATTCCACTGGTCGCTGGCGCTGTCGTTCTTCGGCGCTTATGTGCTCGCCGAGTCGGAGCGAGTCCGTCATTTGCATGTGATGTTCGGTTATACCGTGCTCGCGCTGGTCGTGTTTCGTCTGGTGTGGGGCTTCATCGGCACCCGCTATGCGCGCTTCAGCTCGTTCGCATTCGGCCCGCGCGCAGTCGTCGATCATCTTGGCGGACTGGCTCGACGCAACGTGCAAGAACACGCCGGCCACACTCCCGCCGGTAGCTGGGCGATCTGGCTGATGCTGCTGCTGGCGCTGCTCACGGCCGTGACCGGTTATCTCAATTTCAACGACATCGGCGGCGAGGCCATGGAGGAAGTGCACGAAACGGCCGCGAACACATGGCTGTTCCTCGTGTTCGTCCACGTTGCGGGCGTGATCGTCAGCAGCGTGGTCGAGCGCCAGAATCTCGCTCGCGCCATGGTGACAGGTTACAAACGACTGGGCGGCACCGTTTCCAATGTTCGCAACCTGAGCGCGGTTGGCGTGCTGATGCTGGCTGCAATTGGCGTGTTTTGGGGTGCGACCACCCTGTCGGGCAACATCCCCGGGTCCAGTACGCAGGCGTTAGTGGACTCCCCGCGCTTGTCGTCCGATCGCGATTCCGACGACGATTGAGAACATGAGGATTCTCCTGGCAGAGGACGAGGCTCTGCTCGGCGCGGCATTACGCGAAGGCCTGCAACAGGCAGGATTCGCAGTCGATTGGTTTCAGGACGGTGCCGCTGCCCGCGCGGCGCTGGAGAGCGAACAGTTCTCGGGCATCGTGCTCGATCTCGGGCTCCCTCGTCTCGCGGGCCTGGAGCTATTGCGCTGGCTGCGAGCGAGCCGCAATGTAACACCCGTGCTGGTGTTGACTGCTCGGGATGCAGTGGAGGATCGAGTCAAAGGGCTCGATCTCGGCGCCGACGACTATGTGGTGAAGCCCGTTGCACTTGCCGAGCTCGCCGCCCGACTGCGCGCATTGATCCGACGTTCGCAAGGACTCGCATCGGGCACGCTCAGAATTGGGGACATCACACTCGACATGGCGAAGCATTCGGTGGAGCTTCGCGGCCAGCCCGTCGAGCTCGCCGCACGCGAGTTCGCAGTGCTGCGTGAACTCATGCTCAATGCCGGCCGCGTACTCACACGCGAGCAACTCGAATCGAAGTTGTATGAATGGACACGCACGCTCGAAAGCAACGCGATCGAAGTGTACGTCCATCATCTACGGCGCAAGCTGGGCGCCGATGTGATTCGCACGATCCGCGGGGTCGGCTATCTGATCCCGAATCCAAAGTCAGGCTGAGCGATGGGCCCGCGCACGATTCGCAGGCGCCTGATGTGGTCGCTGCTCGGCGCGGTCAGCGGGCTATGGCTCATTGCGCTGGTTGTGAGCTATCGCGACACGCATCGCCAGCTCGATCAGCTGTTCGACGCGCACCTGGCGCAATCGGCGCAGCTGCTATCGAGCCAGGCCGGCCATGAGCTGCTCGAACTGGACGAATTCGAGCGCCAGGATGTGCAGCCGTACGCCCGGCAATTCGCGATTCAACTTTGGGATTCACGCGGCCAGCTCCTGCTACGCATGGGCCCGGCGCCGGCAACGCGATTCTCGAACTCGGAGCACGGCTTCAGCGATGCAAGGATCGACGGCCAGCAGTGGCGTGTCTTCAGCGACTGGGACGTCGAGCATCGCATCCTGGTGCAGATGGCCGAGCGGCACGATGCGCGCGAGCGGTTGGCTGCGCAGATCGCGATCAACGCGTTGTTGCCTCTGGGGATCGCATTACCGCTGATGGGCGCCCTCATCGGGTGGATCGTGAGCCGCGGCCTGGCGCCGATCCGACGGATGAGCGAGGAAGTCGCGCGCCGCGCTCCAAACAATCTCGATCGGCTCGACATCGGCGCCGCGCCGGGGGAAATCCAGCCGCTGATCCAACGCCTCAACGGCTTGTTTGCAAGCATCGAGCGATCGATCGCGAACGAGAAGAGATTCACCGCCGACGCAGCTCACGAGTTGCGCAACCCGGTCGCCGCCATGCGCGCACAGGCCGAAGCCTCGCTCGGCGCCAAAGATCACAACGCGATGCGAGCCGGACTGGAGAGCATCGCTGTGTCCGCAACCAGGCTGTCGCATCTGGTCGATCAATTGCTCGCCCTTGCCCGACTGGATGCTGCCAAGGAGGCGCTCTCGTTCGTTCCCGTCGATCTGGTTCAGCTCACCAAGCAAACGCTGGCAGAGCTTGCACCAGGCGCCCTCGAAAGCGGCGCGACGATGGAACTCGACGCTCCCGAGTCCGCGATCGTTTTGGGAAATCGCACACTGCTGGCCGCGGTGATCCGCAATTGGGTGGAGAACGCGCTCATCCATGGCGGTGCCGGTGTTCACATCGCTGCGCGAATTGCCCAGGTCGAGGGTGCGAACGAATTGAGCGTCGAAGACAACGGGCCCGGGGTGCCGGCCGAGCAGCGAAAATCTCTGGGACGCCGCTTCTTCCGCGGCGAAGCCCGCGAGTCCACCGGCAGCGGGCTCGGACTCTCACTCGTTGAGCGCATCGCCGAGTTGCATGGAGCAATCACAGAGTACCGTGAAGGCCACGATCACCGCGGCCTGAGAGCGAGCATTCGCTTTCGCCGGTGAACCGCTGTGCGCGCGAGCCACGCGCCAAAAGTGTCGAGTGCTACACAAAAGAGCGGTTCGTCGATGCGATGCCGCCCCTCGGATGTTAGATTTTCCCGATTACGTTGCAGCCGGCACTCTCGTCCATTACGAACATGAACAATTTCGACCTCGACGGGCATCTGGCACTGGCAGGACGAAGCGTGCGCGCGTCGCTGTATCCCGTCTTCGAGTCCTATGCAAAGCTTCTGGCGAGCATCGCCGATTTGCAGACTGCGTGACTGAGCCTGCGAGTACGATCCGGAGTGAGACTTCACCGTGAATATTGACGAAGCCGTAGCTTTCTTCCAGGAATTCCTCACTGCGGTGTACGAGCAGGATGTCGCCAACCTCACGGAGCCGGACGATCGGCTGGAGCAGCGAATCACGCGGACGGAGAGCTTCATGCACTCCTCCCCTGGCACCAGTATGACCTCGCCGTTCATGCGTCCGCGGGATCTGTCGGCTCAGGAACTCGCCGAGATCGCGCAGAAAGCATCGAAGCCGGTGCGCCGGCCAATGTATATAGTCGTGGAGTACCACGTGCCCGGCTTGGGCACCTGCTTCGCGGCCGACGTCGGCGGCGGCGAGGATACAAACTACATCGCCTACGAGCGCCAGTACTGGGCAATGGATGTCAAAGGCAAACTGAAGATCGTCGCGCAGTACGGGATCGACTTCTATGCCGACGGGCTCGCCTGGGAGAACGTCATGGGAGCCGTGATCGGGCGCACCGGCGATCCCGTTGCAGTCCGCGCCCTGGAGGAGCCTCGCGTCCCACGCGATCGAGACGACTACCAACGCATTGTCGCGCAGGCCGCGCAGACCGACGCCTCACGGTGAGCTGACCGATGCCGCACCTCGAACCTCAGTTTGAACAAGCCGTTCTGCGCCGGTTGCAGAGACATCCGCCCTACAGTGACGACGACCTCGCACAGATCGATACCCTGGCCGTTATCTTCCCTCGCGATCTCCGTGACCTCGTTCGTTTCCCCATGCTGAGGACGCTGCACGTGATCGGCTACGGCGGACGCAACCTTGCGGCGCTTGCTGGCCATTCGCAACTCGCGTCGCTTTCCATGCAGTTCAGTGCGCTCAGCGACGTGAGCGCGCTGCAGACACTGCCCCGAATCCGTCGTCTCAAACTGTCGCTCAACGCCATCGAGGACATCACCTGTTTGCGGTCCGGATTGCCCAAGCTGCGCGAGCTCGATCTCACCGGCAACCCGCTC
>CAMLEO010000052.1 GCA_946478975.1 uncultured Steroidobacter sp. | reverse complement strand
TCCAGAATCTGGTCCTGGAACTGCGCGCGGCCGGCGTCGGAGTTCTGGATCAGGACTCTGAGTTTCGAGCCGTCGGAGTCGACGCCGACCAGGCGCGAGATGCCGTAGAGCACCGGCCCTTCACGCACCGTCGCGCTCACGCCGCACAGAATGCGTTTGTCATTGGCCCAGCCGCACCAGTTCAGCTCGTAGTCGCCCGGTTTGGACGCGAAGATCAACTTCGGTGGGCTCTCGAACGTCGTCGGTTGCACCACCAGTGTTTCGAAATCGCCGTTGCCGGCGATGTACAACAACTGCTGCCCATCGGGGGAGATCGCTACGCCGCGAATCGCGGGAATGCGCGCAAAGGCTTCGATCGGCGGTGGGGCAGCGTTGGCAGCACTGAGCCCCAGTGCAAACAGAACAGGCAACAGCCATCGCCCGCTTCCGGGCAGCGATGAATACATCGAGATTTCCCGCAACTTGTAATGTGCCGGCGTCAGCCGTTCGCGACTCTATCGATGGCGTCCAGATCCATGCGAATCGCGGCCAGGCGATCGACCGGTGCGGCCGGAATGCTGGCGGAGGCGGCCGCGGAGTGCTGTGATCCAAGCCGAGGAATGGGCTCGTTGCCATGAAAACGCTGGCCGGTGATGCCGAGCCAGCGCTCCACGTGTTTACAGAATCGCTCGATGGCCCGGGCGCGATAGAAGGCGAGCCCTTTGCCTTCGTACATTTGTTCCTGCGCCGGTGTGACGTGATACCACCACTGCAGACGATCCATGCGGTCGCCGTCCATGTACGGCAGCGTGATCGAGAAACGCCGGCCGTTGCGAGTCGGCTCGGTTTCAGCGAACGCAAAGTAGTCCTCGAGCGCGCGCGGCAGTTCGATGAGCGGCATCCGGGCTTTGAAGCGTCTTGGGTGACGCGCCGGATCATAGCGATTGTTATGATCGGGTTCTACGTCTGTCGATGGGAGATACAGCGTGATTCAGATGCGACTCATCGCCGCGCTCGCAGTATTGAGCGTGAGCCTGCAGGCCGGTGCTGCGCCGGTGAAGACGCTGCCGAGCGAAACGCCGGCGAAGTTCACACCGGTGCTGGACGAGTTCGATTTCATCAAGCGGGAAGTCATGATTCCGATGCGCGATGGCGTCAAGCTCAAGACCTTCATCCTGATTCCGAAGGGCGCGCACGACGCGCCGATCATGATGACTCGCACGCCGTACAACGCTGGCGGCCGCGTCTCTCGCACCAACAGCTCGCATATGGCGGCGGTTGTCCCGCAGATGGATGACACCATTGCTGCCGCTGGTTACATCATCGTGTATCAGGATGTCCGCGGAAAATTCGGCTCCGAAGGCGATTACGTGCTGACGCGCCCGCTGCGTGGTCCGTTGAATCCCACCAAGGTGGATCACGCCACCGATTGTTACGACACCATCGACTGGCTGGTGAAGAACGTGCCCGAGAGCAACGGCCGCGTCGGCACCATCGGCGGTTCGTACGAGGGCTTCACCACCGTGATGTCGACGGTGAATCCGCATCCGGCGTTGAAGGTTGCAGTGCCGTTCGCGCCCATGATCGACGGCTGGATGGGCGATGACTGGTTCCATCACGGTGCATTTCGTCAGGGCGGTGCACTGGAGTTTATTTATGGCCAGCAGTCCACTCGCAGCGGCGACTTCAGATGGTGGTCGGGCGAGTACGACACTTACGAAACATTCCTGCGCGCGGGCTCGGCGGGTGCGCTCGCCAAGGCGCGAGGTCTCGATCAGTTGGGATTCTGGCGCGCCATCGCCGAGCATCCCAGCTACGACGAATGGTGGCAGTACCAGGCCGTCGACAAGCTGCTCGCGCAGCAGCCGGTGACGGTGCCGATGATGATCGTCGGCGGACTGTTCGATCAGGAAGATATCTACGGCAGCCCGGCGTTGTTCAAGGCGCTGGCACCGAAAGATCCGAATGGCCAGCTCATTCACCTGGTGCTCGGGCCATGGAATCACGGCCAAGGCCGTCGCGATGCCCGCGAGCTCGGCATGTTGCAATTCGAAGGTGACACCGCGGGCTGGTTCCGCCGCGAAGTCATGCAACCGTTCCTCGATCATTATTTGAAAGACGCGCCGCAGCCGAATACCCCGCGAGTGCTCGCGTATGAGACCGGTGCGAACGCATGGCGCCGATATGATGCGTGGCCGCCCGTCGATGCACCTCGTTCGTTGTATTTGCTGTCCGGCGGTCGGTTGGGATTCGAAGCGCCGGCCGCGAGCGCGGACAAGTTCGACGAGTACATTTCCGATCCGGCCAAGCCGGTGCCGTATCGCCCGCGTCCGGTGCTGTCGATGAGCTCGCCCGATTCAACTTGGGGCGAGTGGCTGGTCGAGGATCAACGTCACGTGGCCTCGCGCACCGACGTGCTCGTGTATCAGACCGAGCCGTTGAAGGAGCCGGTGCGCCTCGCCGGTCAGCCGATCGCGAAGTTGTTTGCTTCCACCAGCGGCACCGATTCGGACTGGGTCGTCAAGATCATCGACGTGTGGCCGGCGGAGATGCCGGACAATCCCAAGCTCGGCGGTTATCAACAGATGCTGTCGGCGGATATTTTTCGCGGCCGCTATCGCACCGATTACTCGAAGCCGCAGCCGCTCGCCGCGAATGAACCGCTGGCGTATACGATTCCGCTGCCGCACGCGAATCACACCTTCCTGCCTGGGCACCGCATCATGGTGCAGATCCAGTCGAGCTGGTTCCCGCTGTACGATCGCAATCCGCAGACGTTTGTGCCGAACATCATGTACGCGCAGCCCGACAGCTTCGTGAAAGCGACGCAGCGCATCTGGCGCACGCCGGGCACTGCGAGCGCGATCGCGCTGCCGGTGCTGGCCGAACGTCCAATTGCTGCGCATTGATTCGTCGATTATTTCCTCTGCGGAAAAACTGTTTGACTTCGCGGCGCTGAAACTTTAGCGCCGCGTGAGTTACTGTCGCGCCCTGGGCCGGAGCGCGTTGAGAGGACGTGTCGGCATTCGACACGGAGAAGCTATGTCCTACCTCTATCATTGGCCGCGTTTTCTGTTCCTGCTGACGTTCGTGATCAGCGGCACCTACGTTCATTTCCGCGGTCGCGTCCGGCATCGCTTGTCGCGCCAGTTGCTGGATCATTCCACCATCATGGCGCCGTACAACGCGCTCATGTATTTGTTTTCGGCGGTGCCAAACCGGCCGTTCATCGACCTGCAGCACTTCCCCGACCTGGAGCCGCTGCGCGCCAACTGGCAAACGATTCGTGACGAAGCGTTACAGTTGTTCGACGAAGGGCACATCCGGGCCGCGGCAAAATACAACGACCTGGGCTTCAACTCGTTCTTTCGCACCGGCTGGAAACGTTTCTATCTGAAGTGGTACGGCGACTTCCTGCCGTCGGCGCAGGCGATGTGCCCCAGGACATCGCAGCTGCTCGCCAGCATTCCGTCGGTGAATGCGGCGATGTTTGCGTTGCTGCCGCCGGGCGCGAGGCTGGTGGCGCATCGCGATCCGTTCGCCGGCTCGCTGCGCTATCACCTGGGCCTGGCGACGCCCAACTCCGAACAGTGCCGCATCGTCGTCGACGGCGAGTTGTATTACTGGAAGGACGGCGAGCCGGTGGTGTTCGATGAAACTTACATCCACCGCGCCGAGAACCAGACCCAGGAGCAACGTTTGATCCTGTTCTGCGATGTCGAGCGGCCGCTGTCGAACCGCGTGGCGCGGGCGCTGAATCGATTTGTGGGCAAGCCGCTGGCGCGCGCGGCGGCAACGCAGAACGTGGATGGCGAGAAGGTCGGCGTACTGAACAAGCTGTTCGCGTACGCCTACCAGTTCCGATTGCTGGGCAAACGCATCAAGGCCTGGAACCGAACAGCGTACTACTCGCTGAAGTGGACGCTGCTCGGCGCGCTCGCCTATGTGATCTTTCTGAAGATCTGATGCGTCAGGCCTGCGGCTGCAGCTGTTTCATATATTGATCGTTCTGCGCCAGCACTCGCTTGAACGCGGGACGATCCATGAGCATCTGCGTGTATTTCTGGAAGGCGGGGCGGGGCTCAACTGCTTTCATTCTCATGCCCCACATGAGCTGCGAGCCCACGTAAACGTCCGCCGCGCTGAAGCGATCGCCGAGAATGTACGGGCCTGGCGCGAGCGCCTTCTCCACTGCGTTGAGCGTGTCGTCATACGAGCCGTAGCCGAGTGCGCTCGGCCGCTCCACCTGCGGACGATTGAACAGACGATCGGTGACCGCGGGCTCGACGCAGCCTGAACCGAAGAACATCCAACGATAGTAAGTGCCTCGCTCGGGTGACGTCGGAGACGGCGCCAGGTTGGCAGCAGGAAACGCATCGGCGAGATACGCGCAGATCGCGCCCGCCTCGGTGACCACCGTGCTGCCGTGCTGAATCGCTGGCAGCTTGCCCATCGGATTGACGGCCAGGAATTCCGGGTGCTTGTGCTCGCCGCGTTCGAGATTGATGAGCTTGACCGTGTACGGCACGCCGAGCTCTTCGAGCATCCAGTGAACGATGCGGGCGCGGGACAGCGGGAAATGAAAAAAGATCAGCTCGCTCATGGCGGCTCCTTCGGTGGCGGACGGGACGAGTATGAACCAAACGCCAGCGCTATTGTTCTTGGTCAACGCTGGCGCGCCGCATCCTAGGAGCTTTCCATGACATTCAATGGCAACTTATCGGCGTTCGGAATATTCCTCGAACGTCGCGGTCATCGAACTTTGGCTTGTGACATCTGACTCTTCCCGTGGTTGGTGGGTGGCGGCGTGCGCCGCGTTGGGAAGAGTCTGGCAAGATCCGGCCGGGTTCCAGCCCTGATCCTGCAAGGGAGAGGATCAGGTCAGGTCACGGTCCTCGCGAATGTTTCCACAATCGCTGCACCGTTCCCGGCCGGTCCGCGCACCTGCCCGTTGCAATTCGTTACGTTTGCAAACATGGCAGGTGAGCGGAGTCGAACCTACGGAGCGCATGACGGCGCTCCTCTTACTGCAACTGCGTGACGGTGACGCTGTAACCGAGGTGTTCCATCGTCTTCACGCCGTAGGCGCCGAAAGCGAGGGACACAGCAACGATCGCAACAGAAACCAACATGCAAACCGCGCGTTGAGTGGCTTGGGTGGCTTGAGTGACTGCGTACATGACGAAACTCCTTTATCTCTTTTACGAAGCCCGCGTTATTGCGGTGTTCGTGGGTTCAGACGCGAGCTCGCCGAAAAGGGTTGCAACGTTTTATCGAAAAAAACGCTCGCACCGGCGAGTGGCGGAAGGTTACCGGCGAACGTCGCGTCGTTGTTTAGGGTTACGAGAAAGGAGCTCTCGCAATGTGCGGAGACGACTGGATTTTGCGAACGGAGCGTTCGTGATGTGCGGAGGTGTTTGAGGTTTAAGAAAAGAGGCTTCGTGGCTGGCGGAGGCTGGTGGGTCCTGTGTTCCTCCGGCGCCGCGCACCGCCCTTGTCCACGCTGTCGCGTGGACTGTATGCGTTCCGTCCCTGGAGTTGCTGCTGGGCCAACATCCCTGTTGGACCCAAGCCGCCGGATGAACACAGGACCCACCATCCTCCGCCTGAACGTCAGCTCGTGACCAAACCCCGCCGGAGCTCTTCGTCGACGCTGCGTCTTACGCTGACGCGTGACAAAGCTCTTGATGACACCGCACCTTGCGGTGACGCGCGCAAAGATTCCGATTCCGATCCAGGCGAAGCGTCGTAATTAATAAAGTGGCTGAGTAGAGCCACTCTTCGTCGCACGCAGATCCGGCGTACGTTGAGGGCGACGGCGAGGTGGGTGGGGTCTCTCTCACCGGCGGCTTGGGTTCGACAGGGATGTCGACCCTAGCAGCAGCTACAGGGATGTAACGCATACGGTCCGCGCGATAGCGCGGACAAGGGCGGTGCGCGGCGACGGGGAGAGAGACCTCACCCACCTCGGCGGCGCTAGCTACCGATGCCTCTTATTTGCCAGCGCGAGCCAACCGAGACCCGTCCGACTCATGCTCCAGCCACTTCCGCACCCGACGAGCATCAGCGATGCGAGTCAGCTTCCCAAACGAGTTGAGCAGCACGATCACCGTAGGCCGGTCGTTGATGTTGGTCCGCATGACCAGGCATTCCCCGGCTTCCTGCGTGTACCCGGTCTTCTGAACGGAGATGTCCCAGTCGTCCTTGGACGTGAGCCGATTGGTGTTGCGGAACTCGAGCCGCTGACGGCCGACGGTCACGGTCAACCGCTCGCTGGTCGAGTACTCCTCGATCAGCGGCTCGCGGGCCGCAGCCTTGACAACCTTGGTGAGGTCCTCGGCCGTCGAGACATTGCCGGCAGACAGGCCGGTCGGATCGACGTAGCGCGTGTTCTTCATGCCGAGCGCCTTGGCCTTGGCATTCATCGCCTTGATGAACTCAGTCAGCCCGCCGTCATACGACCGACCCAGCGCCTGGGCCGCACGGTTCTCGGAGGACATGAGCGCCAGGTGCAACAGTTCAGCTCGGGTGAGCTTGGTGCCAACCGCCAGGCGGGAGGCATTTCCGATCGTGCGAGACTTATCTTCAGCCGAAATCGTCACCGTCTCTTCCAACGACTGGCCGCCTTCGAGCACCACCAGCGCCGTCATCAGCTTGGTGATGGATGCGATCGGCATCACCTTCTGCGGCTGCCTGGAGAACAGGACGGTCGAGTCGGTCTCATCGACAACCAGCACCGAGGCGGACTTGGTCTGCGGCTTGCCGGTCGGCAGCGGCTGTGCCGAAGCGAAGGTGGCGAGCAGGTAAACGGGTAAGGCGAGGAGGAGGGTTCGGGCCCGGAAAGTGCGCGTGCTGACAAAAGTTCGCATCGCTAGATGAATCCAACTGTTGTTGCTATGACATTGAGTGCGCAAAGGTAACCGATTTGCAGCAGTTGCGAATGTGAGTTTTTCCCTGGTTGCGGCGTTGGCGACTGCGGCAAAAATATTTGCCGCCGGTAGAATCGTCGCCTTTTTGGCGCGCGGGCACTCGCGCCTCGAAACCCGGTGACATTTTCATGGATGCCTCCACTCCCGCGACGACAGATTCGTCCGCCGCGCACGGCAACCTGACCTTCTGGCAGGTGGTGCGGCTGTCGCTCAAAGGACAGCACTTCGATTACACCTCGGTGCCGCTGAACCGCGCCGTAATACTGCTGGCCGTGCCCATGATTCTGGAAATGATCATGGAGTCGCTGTTCGCCGTCGCCGATGTGTTCTGGGTGTCGCGGCTGGGCTCGGATGCGGTCGCCGTCGTCGGCCTGACTGAATCGCTGATGACGCTGGTGTATGCAGTCGCCATCGGCATTTCCTTCGCGGCCACCGCCATCGTCGCGCGGCGAATCGGTGAACAGGATCCCGAACGCGCGTCGCAGGCGGCGGGGCAGATCATCGTGATCGGCATCACGTTCTCTGCGGCGCTGGGCCTGTTTTTAGGCTATTTCGCGCCCGACATCCTGAAGCTGATGGGCGCCACCGACAGCGTCGTCGCGCTCGGCAGCAACTTCGCGCGCACCATGCTCGGCTGTAACGCGACTGTGTTCATGATCTTCCTGATCAACGCGATTTTTCGCGGCGCCGGCGATGCCGTGCTGGCCATGCGCACGCTGTGGCTCGCCAATGCTTTGAACATTCTGCTCGGTCCGTGTTTCATTTTCGGCTGGGGTCCGTTCCCTGAACTCGGCGTCACCGGTGCGGCCGTCGCCACCAACATCGGTCGCGGCGTCGGTGTGCTGTACCAGTTGTGGCACCTGGCCGGGCACAACAGCCGGGTGCGCGTTCGCATGCGCCACCTGACGCCGATCTTCGACGACATTCGCGCGATCCTTGCCACCGCGACCAACGGCATGTTGCAACTGGCGATCGGCACCACCAGCTGGGTCGGCCTGGTGAAGATCCTGTCGAGTTTCGGCAGCGTCGCGCTCGCTGGATACACCATCGCGATCCGCATCGTGATGTTTGCACTGATGCCGGCGTGGGGACTGGCGAACGCCGGCGCGACGCTGGTCGGCCAGAACCTCGGTGCCGGCAAACCCGAGCGCGCCGAGCAGTCGATCTGGATTGCGACCCGCTTCAACGTACTGTTTTTGGGCGTCGTCGGGCTGGTCTTCGTGCTGCTCGCCGGGCCGCTGGTGCGCTTGTTCACCAACGATCCCGGCGTGCTCGATCACGGCATTCGCGCCTTGTGGATCGTGAGCCTGGCGTTTCCATTGTATGCAGCGGGCATGTGCCTGGAAGGCGCGTTCAACGGCGCCGGCGACACCTGGACGCCGACGCGCCTGAACTTTTTCTGTTACTGGCTGGGCCAGATTCCGCTCGCCTGGCTGCTGGCGGACTACTTCAGGCTCGGGCCCACCGGCGTCTTCATTTCCATTCCCGTGTCGTTCTCGGCCCTGGCGCTGTGGGCGCTGGTGCTGTTCAGACGCGGGCGCTGGAAGCAGCAGCGCGTGTAGGCGTTCCCTGATTCCCGGCGGGCAGTGGGGACGGTCGCAGAAAAAAGTTTTCCGGCCTGTAACCTTTCGCCCTTTGGCTCCGTCCAAGCAAGAACTGAAGCACCTGGCCAGGTGCAACTTACAGCGAGGGTCGGTGTTCTAAGCCTGACCTTCGCGCCGGCGAGGACACCGGTCGTGGAACCAGCAATGAAAAACAGTGCCAATCAGCCTTCAGCGCGCTACGACGCCGCCGTGACTCCGTTTCCGGCGCGGCCCGCAGCCACGATTTCAACGCCGGACGCCGTGCCTGAACATACCCCCCATGACCAGGGAGGAGCTTCGTTCACGCCGATGCAGCCGAAGAAACTATTGATCGCTGCCATCGTAGTTGCCGTTCTCGGCGGTGTGGCATGGTTTGCTACTCATGACGCCGGTGCCAAAGCGCCGAAGACGGCGGGCCCGGCTGCCAGCAGCGCGCCCATCGAACTCGCGGCGGTGGATGTTTCCTCTGTCGAACCGCGCGTTCTGTCGCGTGTATTGCCATTGTCCGGTTCGATCGCGCCGTTCGTGCAGGCGACGGTGAAGTCCAAAGTCGGTGGCGAGGTCGAGCAGCTGAAGTTGCGTGAAGGTCAGGACGTGCGCGAAGGCGACGTCATCGCCCGTGTCGACACTCGCAACTTGCAGGCTCAGTACGATCGTGAAGCCGCGGCGGTGGACAAGGCGCGCGCCGATCTAGACCTCGCCCGTCTCAATCGCGACAAGAATCGCACGCTGCTGGATCAGAAGTTCATTTCTCAGAACACGTTCGAGCAGACCGAGAGTGCCTATGCCGGCAGCGTCGCGCAGCTGAAGCTCGCCGAAGCCGAAGCTCGCGTTGCGCAGATCAACCTGCAGGACGCAGTCATTCGCGCGCCGTTCTCCGGCACGATCGCCAAGCGCCTGGTGCAGCAGGGCGAAAAAGTGTCGCCGGATTCGGGCATCGTCACGCTGGTCGATTTGAAACAAATGGTGCTGGAAGCGGCGGTGCCCGCGACTGAGATTCCGTCGGTGCGCGTCGGCCAGAAAGTGCGCTTCCGCGTCAGCGGCTTCGGCGAGCGCAAGTTCGAAGGCGAAGTGCAGCGGATCAATCCGGTGACTGCCGACAACTCGCGCGCCATTCCCGTTTACATCGCCGTGCCGAATCCGGACAGCGCTCTGAAAGGCGGCATGTTTGCTCAGGGTGAAGTGCAGCTCAATTCGTCGGAGCCGGTGCTCGCCGTCGCGACCCGTGCGGTTCGCGAAGAAGCCGGTGCTCCCTATGTCTACACCTTGCGTAACGACAAGATCGAACGCACGGCGGTGACGCTCGGCCCCCGCAGCAGGAGCGAGCCGTTCGTCGAAGTTCGCAGCGGCTTGAGCGCCGGCGATCGCGTCATCGTGGCGGACATCGGCAACGACAAGGCCGGCGCCACGGCTCGCATTGGCCGCGCTGAAGTTGCGTCTGCCGGCACGACTGAAGTCGCTTCGCGCTGATTCGTCGTCACGTTCCGATCTCGGCACATCAATCAGTCACATCTGGCCATGTGGATCACCAAGACCAGCATCAATCAGCCCGTCTTCGCGACCATGGTCATGCTCGCGCTGGTGGTGCTCGGTGCCTATTCGTACCGGCTGCTGCCGGTCGAGCAGATGCCCGAAATCACCATTCCGAACGCATTCGTGACGGTGAACTATCCGGGCGCCTCGCCGGAAGCGATTGAAAACGACGTCATCAAGCCGATCGAAAACGTCATCAACAGCGTCGACGGCGTAAAGAACATTTATTCCACCGCGCGCGAGGGCAACGCCTTTGTGATGATCGAGTTCCGCATGGAAACCGACATCATCGCGGCGACCCAGGAAGTCCGGGATAAGGTCGCGCAGATTCGCGCCGGATTCCCGCGCGAAGTTCGTGAGCCCACTATTTCACGCGCCAGCAACGACAGCTCCTCAGAGCCGGTCGTCAGCCTGGTCGCCTATTCGACGACGCGCAGCCTGCGCGAAGTCTCCACGATCGCCGACCAGCAGATCGTCAAGCGACTGCAGAATTCGTATGGCGTCGGCAATGTGTGGGTCGGTGGCGCGGTGAAGCGTGAGGTGCAGATCTTCCTGCGCCCGGAACAGATGCAGAGCTTCCGCGTTGGCATCGACCAAGTCGTCGCAGCGATTCGTGCCGCGAACCAGGACTTGCCCGCGGGCAGCATTACCCGCGGCGCGACCGAGCAGTTGGTGCGCGTCGAAGGCAAGATGAAAGAGCCTCGCGACTTCGAGCGCATCATCGTCACCAATCAGGCCGGCGCGCCGGTTTATCTGAATCAGGTCGCGGACGTCGTCGACGGCGAGGCCGAAGAACAATCGATCTCACGCGTCAACGGCCAGCGGTCGGTGTCGCTGGACGTGATGAAGATCCAGCAGGCCAACGTCGTCGAGGTCGGCAAGTCGGTCGATGAGGCGATCGCCGATCTCAAGGCGCGGCTGCCGGCGGATATTCAGATCCGCACGTTGTGGTCGGATGCCAAGTGGGTCGAAGGCTCGCTCGACCGCGTGAAGGAAACGATCCTGGAAGGCGCGATGCTGACCGTGCTGATCGTGTTCCTGTTCCTGCATTCGTGGCGCTCGACCATCATCACCGGCCTGACCTTGCCGATTTCCGTCATCGCAACGTTCACCGCGTTGCATGCGTTCGGCTTCACGCTGAACTTCATGACGTTGATGGCGCTGTCGTTGTGTATCGGCTTGTTGATCGACGACGCGATCGTGGTGCGCGAAAACATCGTGCGTCACGCCGACATGGGCAAGGATCATCACACCGCAGCGCTGGAAGGCACCAGCGAAATCGGCCTCGCGGTGATGGCAACGACCTTCGCCATTCTCGCGGTGTTCGTGCCGGTCGCGTTCATGGGTGGCGTGATCGGCAAGTTCTTCTATTCGTTCGGCATCACGGTCGCGGTCGCGGTGCTGGTGTCGTTGTTCGTCAGCTTCACGCTCGATCCGATGCTCTCGTCGGTGTGGCCGGATCCGAAGGAAGGTCGTTTCCGCCGCCTGCCGTGGCTGCGCAAAGTGATGGATCGCGTCGAGAGCATCATCGAATATGCGCATCATGTTTACGACCGGCTGCTGCGCTGGACGTTGAGCGGGCGTCGCTATGGCATTTCACGTCGTTGGAGCGTGAGCCCGCGCCTGGTGCTGATGCTGGTCGCGCTGCTCGCCTTCTTCGGCAGTTTCCCGATCGTGCCGTTGGTCGGCACCGAATTCGTGCCCCAGCAGGACGAAGTAATCATGTTCATGCGCATGAACACGCCGATCGGCTCGAGCCTGCAGTACACCGATGCCAAGATCCGCGACGCCGAAGCGGCGATTCGCGAGATCGACGGCGTGGACAGCATCGTCACGACCATCGGCACCGATGAAGGCCGCAACTATGCTCGCGTGCGCGTCCTGCTGAAGGACAAGACGCTGTTCAAACGTCCGTCGCAGAAACAAATCGAAGGGCAGATCCGTCAGCGCCTGTCGAGCCTCGCCGGCTTGAGCCTGACGGTGCAAGGTCAGAATCAGCCGGTCGTGGTCTCCATTCTCGGCCCGGATCCGAGCAAGCTCACCGAGCTGTCGCAGGATCTGATGTCGCGATTGTCGAAGATTCCTGGCATCGCGGACCTGGAGAGCAGCGAGCGCGGCGCGAACCCTACCATCGCTGTGCGCATCAAGAATGAAATCGCCAGCGACCTGGGCGTGACGACCGCGAGCATCGGCAATGCGTTGCGGCCGCTGATCGCAGGCGATCAAATCAGCACCTGGCTCGGTCCCGATGGCCAGGACTACGACGTGATCGTGCAATTGCCGAAGCAGCGACGCGAGATTGCCTCCGACCTGGGCGATTTGTATGTAACCAGCACGCGCACCGATGCGAACGGCATGCCGATGCTGGTGCCGATTCGCCAGGTCGCGGATTTCGTCGAGACCGGCAGTCCGCAACAGATCAAGCGTCTGAACTTGCAACGTCGCATCACCATCTACGCCAATGCGCAGGGTCGTCCGTCCGGCGACGTCGGCACCGATGCCGAGAAGATCGTGAAAGCGATGCAGTTGCCGCCCGGCTATCGCTTCGACGTCGGCGGCTCGCAGCAGGATATGAACGAGACCGGCGCGGCCGCGCTCGCCGCGCTGGCGCTCGCGGTGGTCTTCATTTATCTGGTGCTGGCTTCGCAGTTCGGCAGCTTCCTGCAGCCGGTCGCGATCATGGTGTCGCTGCCGCTGTCGTTGATCGGCGTGCTGCTGGCGCTGTTGTTCACCAAGACCACGCTGAACATCTTTTCCATCATCGGCTTCATCATGTTGATGGGCCTGGTGACCAAGAACGCCATTCTGCTGGTGGATTTCACCAACCAGGCGCTGCGTGCCGGCCGCACGCTGCATGAAGCGATTCTGGAAGCAGGGCAGGTGCGTCTGCGTCCGATCCTCATGACCACGCTCGCGATGATCTTCGGCATGTTGCCGATGGCGATCGGTGTGGGTGCGGGCGGCGAGCTGCTCGCTCCGATGGGTCGCGCCGTCATCGGCGGCGTGATCACATCGACGCTGCTCACGCTGCTGATCGTGCCGGTGCTGTACACGTACATTTATGGTTTCACCGCGCGTGTGAAAGCGTTCCTGCGGCGGGGCCAGGCGCATGCCGTCGAGCAGGTCGAGCCGACATCTCACAAAGCGGGCGAGCCGCCGGCGCTGCCGAATCCGCCGGCGGTGTGATTACAAATATTCCATGACGGTCACTCGCGGCCGTCTGGAAATATTCGCCATTCCATTCCCCATTTACGTATGGAGACGCCCCGGGCATCGTTTGTACGGTGCATGACACCGGTGTCATGACGCGCCGGTGAGTTGCAAACATCCTAAGGACAGGAGAAGACCATGCTTCGCAAGCTATGTATTGGGGGATTGCTGTTGGCCGGGGCCACGTCGAGTGCGTGGGGGGCGATCACGTTGAGTGCCACCGGCGGCAGCGGCTCGGTCTCGCTGAGTTGGTCGTATTCGAACGAAACCGCGACCACCCAGGAGATCTATCGCGATCTGGATTCCAATCCCAACGGCCGGGTGCGCGTCGCCAGCGTCAGTGCCAGCACGCGCAGCTGGACCGACACGGGCGTGACCGGCGGCACCACGTATTACTACTGGATCAAAAACACCATCAACGGCGTCGCCAACAATTCGAACACTGCTTCGGCTACACCTTCCGGCGGTTCCAGCGGCGGCTCCATCACCGGATCGTCCTGTAACACCAACGGCGCGCAAACAACCGTTCATGCAACCATTCGCGTAACCAGCGGTACATACGACGGCGGGTGCCAGCGCTTCAACGCCGGCTCCGAGCTCGGCGACGGCGGGCAAGGCGAAGATCAGGATCCCGTGTTCCGTGTCGAGAACGGCGCCACGCTGCGTAATGTGGTCATCGGCACCAACGGCGCCGATGGCATCCACACTTACAACGGCGCGACGCTCGACAACATCTACTGGATGGACGTAGGCGAAGATGCGATGACCATCAAATCCTCCGGGACCACGACGGTAAGAAACATCGAGGGATACGACTCGGCGGACAAGTTCTTCCAGATCAACGCCGCGTCGACGCTGAACGTGAGTAACTGCATCATTCACCGCGCCGGCAAGGCGTTGCGGCAAAATGGCGGGACGACTTACAAGATCAGCGTGAGCTTCGATCGCTGCGACCTGAATACGCTCGACGAAGGCGTGTTCCGCACCGACAGCTCGTCCAGCACGGCGCGCCTGACCAACAGCCGCCTGCACGATGCGGGCTCGGTCTGCATCGGCCCGTGGGCCAGCTGCACGCAATCCGGTAACACGAGCTATTGATCGATTGTGACATTCGCGCTGGAAGCGATCGCGCTTCCGGCGCGCTTTGAGGTGAGACTTCATGGAACGAAATTTCATCCTGGGAGCCGTGGTCGTGGCTGTCGTCGCCATGGCTGCGGCGGCGACGCTGAAGCACGATCGGGCTCACGATGTTCGAGCCAGCGACGCCGATCCGGAAATGGCTCTGATCGAAAGCACTGCTGTTCCGGTCTCGGCTTCGATGTCGGAGCAGACCGAAAGACGCGCGTCCTCGCCGATCGACGAGCGTCGCGATGACGCGCTGCTCGCTCACGTCGAACACAAATATCGATATTTGCTGGCGGACGTGGAGAGTGCGCACGTCGATGAGCTGAAGCGACGTTTGCTGGCGCACGAGGGGGAAGAGGACTTGACGCGCAAGGCCGGCACCGATGCGCACGTGAGCGAGATGCTGTCGCCGCACGAGCGTGAGTATTACGAGGCGCTGAAAGATTCTGATCTCGAACAGCATCAGCTTGCCGAGTATGCCGGCGGCGTCGGCAACGTTGCGCCGCTGAATCAGACTCAGGAGCGTCAGATACTGGATGCGAAACTGCGTCAGAAGCAGCGCTACGCCGCCACACTGCGCGATGCGGGTATCGATCGAGAAATGCTTTCCGAAGCCGAGCGGCAGTATGCACAGGCGCAGGTTGCTGAAGCGCTCAAAGGATATCTCGATGACTTCCTGATCGAAGTCTCGCCAGCGCTGACCTCGGAGCAGTACTCGCTGCTGCGAAACTACGAGACCACCGAATATCAGCGCGAGCTGGAACGTTTGCAGCGAAAGATCAATTCAGAGTAAAACGCACGATCCGCTCGCCGACAGCAATCAGATCGCCAGTGTGCGGATTGAAGCTGGCGCTGCGAAAGTGCCGGTGTGTGTGAGAAGGAATCGCGGTCCAGGTTTTGCCCGCGTCTGCCGAGCGCAGCACGACGCCCTGCTGACCGACGATCACGAGATGCCCGGTGCCAGGCTCGATCAAACCTTTGCGCAGCTCGGCATCGGTGCCGCTGTCGACGGTGCGCCAAGACGAACCTTTGTCTTCTGATCGAAGCAGTGCGCCGTGTTCTCCAAAGGCGAGCAGCGCGCCGGTCTTTGGATCGCGCAGCAGGCGCCGGAGCGATCGATCAGTGCCGGATGGGACGCGGCTCCAGGTCACGCCGGCATCCGACGACCTGAGAATCACGCCGCCCGAACCGAGCAGAAACAACTGGCCGGATGTTTCATCGGCGTAGCTGCCAAATAAATTCTCCGATGTGCCCGTGTCGACTGTGGTCCAGGTCTGGCCGTCATCCATGCTTCGTGCCGCCGCTCCGCGCTGACCGGCTGCGATCATTACGCCTTGGCTTTCGAGGACGCTGCCTTGCCACAGCTCGCGATCTGTTGTGAGTTTCGATAGCTGCCATTCGCGTCCGGCATCGTTGGATGCGTACATCGAGCCGCGCGCCTCGATTACCGACAGGCGTTGTCGCTGTGTGTTGGCCAGGATCCACGGAAACGCTTCTTCCTTTTCCAGCGGCGTCCAATGCACGATCTGCCACGTTCGCCCGGCGTCGACGGAGCGCACGATCGTGCCTGGCGCGCCGGCGGCAATCAGCGTGCGTTCGTTGGCAGCGATCAGCGAGCGCAGCTCCGGAGGCGTGTTTTCGTTGGGATAGTCGATAGCAACGGCTTGCCATGACTGTCCACTGTCGGTGGAGCGCAAGATGCTGCCGAGTTCTCCGCTCGCGACCAACACGTTCTCTTTCGGCAGAGCGACCACTTCGCGCAGATGCAGGTCCAGCGATGGCGCAACCACACGCCACTTACGGCCGGAATCGGTGCTCGCGCAGATGAATCCGCCCTCGCCGAAGCCGACGTAACGTCCGTCGCCCAACTGTGCGAGCGATTCCATGCTGGTCGTGAAGCCGGTATCGATGTGTTGCCAGGTGCGGCCGCCGTCGGTCGATCGCGCGGCCATTCCGTGATGGCCCGTCGCGAGCAGCGATTTGGTGGGCGCGTCGTAGCGGATCGCGCTGAGATATTTCTTTTGCTCGCTCGCGGCCAGCTCCACTCGTTCCCAAGTGTCGTCGCCGGCCTCGCGCCGGAACACATCGCCGACGTGGCTGGTCATGAGCGCGACTCGATGATCGGGATCGAACGCGACATCGGTGAAGAACACGTTGCTGCCCATCTCCTGCAGTTCCCAGCTGGCGCCGTTGTCTGCCGAGATGAGAAAGCGACCCAATGCACTCGTTGCCACCAGCTGCCCAGGCAATGTGTAGAACGCCGTGATCGGAGTCAGCGGCTCGGGCATCGGAAAGCGAGTGAGATGCCAGCTGACGCCGGCGTCGGTTGAGCGGCCGAGGAGGCCGTCTGCACCACCGATCAAAATGGCATTGCTGGTCGGTTCGAAGAACAATGTTTCGAACGTGACATTCAGCTCGTGTTTCAACGCCGTCCAGGTTCGTCCTGTGTCGAGCGAGCGCAGGATTGCGCCACCAGTGCCGGCCGCGATCCAAGCTCCGCTTGGATGATGAGCCGCTGCGCGGAGATCGAAGTTCGTGGCGGGCACATGAGCGGCGGACCAGTGTCGCCCAGAATCTTCGGAGCGAAGAATGACGCCGCGTTCGCCGACGGCGATCAAGACTTTGCCGCGTGCATCGACGGCTATGCGATTGAGATCGGCATCCGTCGGCGTGCTCGCCCAATTGAAGCTCGAGCCGTCGGTCGAATACATCACCGCGCCGTCCGTACCCCAGAGCAGCAGCGTGCGGCTGTTCGGTTCGAACAACGATCCGGTCAGCTTGGGATTGATGACGCGCGCGGAGTAGGAAGGAGGCGGCTGGTCAGCATCGGCACATACTGGCATCAGTATGAACAAACATAGCCACAGGCGAGCGCATGCGAGCATTTCCATTGACCTCATGCGGATCCTTCCGATCCGCATGCTGCCTGCTCACAACCGGCGCCGCAAGCCGGCGCCCGAAGATAAAGTTATTTGGAATAACGGAACTGCAAACGCACTCGTACTCGCTCGCTGGTGTCGCCGTCGCGCGGCTCATACTTCCATTGTTGAATGGCGTTGAGAGCAGCGCGATTGAACAATCGTCCGCGGCTGGTCTCTTCGATGCGAGGTGCGACCACATCGCCCGCTGCGTTCACCTCCATGCTCACATCCACCCAACCTTCGATACCGCGCATGAGCGCTTCCTGCGGATATTCCGGCTGCACCATCTTGATGAGTTTGGGCGCAACGGCAGGAACCGGCGCTGGCGCAGTCTCGGGCAAGGCGGCTGTTGCGGCCGATGCATTCGGCGCTTCATCGACGACCGGCGCGCTGCCAGTCGGTTCCGGAGCTGAAGATGTTTGCTCTGCTTTGGCAGGTGCAGACGAGAGTAACGGCGGCAGCCTGGCAACTCGGATCGCGGGTGCAGCTGGCGCTGCTTCTGTCAGCAACGGCTGACTGGATGGAACAGCGGGCGCCTTGGTTGTTTTCGGTTTGGCCGGTTCAATCTGCAGCGGCGCATTGGCTGCGGCGAGCATCTTCTTCAGCTCCGCACGCAATTGAATATCCAGCACCGGCAGGGCGGTGTGCTGCGGCCGGACTCGCCGGGCGCGATCGATGGCGACAGCCGCTTCAGCAACACGGTTTTGAGAGAGCAGCACCCGCGCGTTGGTGAGATGACGATCGGCAATCGCGTCGATGCCTGCGATGGCATCGGTGTTGTTGGGGTCGAGCGCGAGCACTGTGCTGTAGTAATGAAACGCGCTGCTTTCTGATGGATCGGTGTAGCGGCCTTCGGCCATTGCGATCCGCGCATCGTCGAGATTGCGTTCGATCACTACACGAGGATCGATGGTGGGCATGCGTTGAGACATGACGAACCACACGCCTGCAGCCACCGCGACTGTCGCGCCAATAAATGCGATCCAGGTCGGGCGGGCAATCGCAGGTCGGGCAGTGATTCTGGTTTCGATCGGCGGCGCGTGCGGAGCTTCATCCACCGGAACCGCGACGATGACTCGCGCCGGCAGCTCGGTTGCGTTCGCCTCGACCGGGGTTGCGTCAATTCGAGTGCGTCGGTGCCGGGCGGTGTTTTGGAAAGGGGCGGTGACTTCGTTTCTTCCCGACGCCAGTTCCAGGTCGATGTGCGCAGTATCGGTGGCCATGCGCTTACTCCCCGTTTGCGCGAGCTGATGCTGCATTACAGCGGCAACGGCTCAGTGTGTGAGCCACGCTAATGCATTCGAAAAGCGCTGTCAGTGGTCGGAAGCCCTAATGTTCCGAGCCGTAAAAAGCAGGCTCAGACGCGTGTCGATCCGTTTGACACTGCGGCCTGCAGTTGTGGGAAGAATTCGACGAAGTCGGCATCGAAGCCGGCGCGCTGTGCGATGAGATCGGCGACGCCGCGTTCCAGTTCGAACTGCCGCTGCCAGCGAGAAGATAAATATGCAGATACCCGGCGCAGCGAACGTTCCACGCCTTCGATGCCTCGATACGAGCCGAGCAGATCGTGACGAATGATGCGATCGAGAGTCACGCGCGCTGACGACGGCAGCTCGATGTTTCTCGATTCGATGTCGGCGTAGAACTTGGAGGTGAACGCGTCGAGCACGATGGGCGAGTACGCGTCCCAGTGCGTCGCCAGCAGATGATCGTAGAAAACATCCACGAGCACGCCGCTGAACCGACGGAACTCGGCGCTCATGCGTGCACGGCTGCGCTTCACCAGCGGATGCGAATCGGTGAACGCGTCGATTTGTTTATGTTTCTGCGCGCCGCGTTGGAACGCTGCGCTGGTCCGGCGCAGCTCCTCTCCCCTCACGATGTCGGCCAGCAGATTGCCGAGGCGAAATTCGACGTCGGGCTCGGACAAAAATACGTGCGCCAGCCAGTTCAAGAGGACTCCCGATTCAGATGAACGGGGAATCTAACGCACGGATATTTCGGCGTCGAGAAGGCCGTGTCCGACGCCGGCGATGGCACCGAGCGATACCGCTGCATCCGCGCACAGACAGCTTCCGAATAACGCAGCACATCCAACCGCGCGCTAGCGAAGCCGCGGTGGCTGCCGGGCGCCCGGCGATATGCGAGTTAACCAATAGGGACACCCATGAGATTGATGAAGTTGGGCTCTGCCGCCATCCTGATCGGCGCGGCTTTTACGCTGGCCGGGTGCGGCGACAACGGCAACGATGAAAGCATGCGGCCGCGAATCAACTCGCCGACGTCGCTGACCGCCGCATCGCTGGGCTTGCCCTACAGCACCACGTTCATGTCCCGAGGCAGCAACATCATGTGGAGCGTGAGCTCCGGATCGCTGCCGCCCGGCCTGACGCTCGATCCGATGACCGGCAATTACACCGGCACGCCGACGACGATCGGTTCATATACGTTCACCATCGCCGCGACCAACACGTTCGGCATGGACAGCATGAGCTACTCGCAGGATGTAAACCTGCCGACGTCCGACACCAACGCGCTGCTGTCGAACAATCGTCTGGCCGCGTTCCCGATGGCGTTTCCAGCCGGTTTCGAATCCAGTGTGAACATCACCGGCGTGCTCACCGGCGACACGCTCGTGAGCATCGATCGTCGTCCGCAGAACGGTTTCCTGTACGGCCTCGGTTACAACGCGACCGCGGGCACCGTTCAGCTTTACAGCATTTCTTCGAGCACGGCGTTCGCAACGCCGATCGGTGCGGTGGGAAGTTTCGTTGCGGCTGACGGCTCGCCGGTGCGCATCGGCGCCGATGCGTCGACTGTTTTCGGCATGGACTTCAATCCCACGGTCGACCGCGTGCGCGTCGTGAACAGCGCCGGTCAGAACTTCCGCATGAACCCGAACAACGGCGCGCTGGTGGACGGCGATGCGACCACCACTGGCACGCAGATGGACGGCGCGATCAATGGCCCGGCCATGTCGCTGAACGAAACGGCTTATACCAACAGCTCGCCGAGCGTGACTGCCACGACTCAGTACGGCATGGACGCGACCATCGACGCCATTTGTATTCAGAATCCGCCGAACACCGGCACGCAGACGATGTGCCAGCCGCTCTCGGTGCCGCTCGAAACGGTGCAGGGCTTCGATATTCCTCCGTCGGTGACCGTGCCGACGAGCAACACGCCTGCCACTGGCCTCGGCGTCGCGGTGGTGCGTGCGTCCGGTCGCACGCAGGATGAATTGATGATGGTCAACCTTGCGAGCGGCGCTCTGACAACGGCGGGTCCGATCAGCACTGCAGGCGTGATTGGCATCGCGCTTCAGCAGCCGGCTGCGATACCGATTGTGACTTTGTCGGCCGACGGCACGCAGCTGTCACGTTTCCTGAGCACGACGCCGGGCACGGCGGCCACTGTGACGATCGCGGGTGTCGCGGCCGGAGAAACATTGATCGGCATCGACTACCGGCCGCAGACCGGTCAGCTGTATTCGTTGGGCATCAATCCTTCGACGGACACGGGCACGGTGTACATCCTCGATCCGCAGACCGGTGCGGCGACGGTTGTTGGCGCGACCAGCGGCTTGGTGGCTTTCGTCGACGGCACTGGCGCGACGGTGGACTTCCCGTCGATCGCGACCGGCTACGGCTTCGACTTCAATCCGACGGTCGATCGCATTCGCGTGGTGACGGGCTCGGGCCTGAACATGCGCCTCAATCCGAACGACGGCACGCCGGTCGACGGCAATCTGGGCAACACAGCCACGCCCCCGGCGGGCGTCAATCCTGACGGTCCGATCAATGGCGGTCCGAACGGCACGATGGGTGTCACTGCGGCGGCGTACACGAACAGCTTCGGTCAATCGTTGACCGGCGGCGTTACCACTCAGTACGTGATCGACGCGACCAGCAACATGCTGTTCATCCAGAATCCGCCGAATGCGGGCACGCTGACTGCCGGCCAGACCATCACGGTGAGCGGCAACACGCTGGATTTCACGGACGCGAACGGCTTCGATATTCCTTCCAACGTGCGTGTGACGACTTCGGCGCAGCCGGCGACGGGTCTTGCGTACGCGGCGCTCACGGTCGGTTCGACGACGCGCCTGTACTCGATCGAGCTCAGCACCGGTCGTGCGATCAGCCTCGGCGCTCTGTCAGGCGGCGTGAGCGGCCTGGCGGTGGGCCAGGCCACCATCCGCTGATATAAAACTGGCAGCGGCCCTCTGTGGGGCCGCTGCTGGCGGATCTGCAATTAGTTGTTGGTGGAATCCGTCGTCGTCTTCGAAGCGTGATCGCGCTTGCCGCCGCCGAAGCGCGGGCCGGGACGGCCTTCGTGGAGCGCGTCGAACTTCTTCAGCTGCGTTTCATTCAGCACGCCGGCCAGCCTGGTGTGCAGCTCCTGCTGAGACTGCTCACGCTTGGCCTGCATCTCTTCACGCGTCGGGCGAGTGCCCGAAGCACGCGCGGCTTCGAACTCCGAACGCATCTTCTCGTGATGTTCCTTCAGGATCTTTTCGACTTCGGTCTTCTGATACGAGTCGAGATCCAGCAGCAGCGCCATGCGATCCATGCGCTCTGCGGCGTCCGGCGGGCCAGCCTGCGTGGCAGGGGTTTCAGCCAGCGCAACGCTGCTGGCGAGCCAGGCGAGCGCAACCAATGTGACTCGAGATTTCATGACTCTCTCCGTTGGGGGGTGTGAGAACACGCTGCCAGATTAGGCGCCCCGAACACCGCCCGCGGTAATCAATCGTTACTAACTGTAAGAGCCAAAATTACAGAAATGTCAGTGGCTTGCCGGGGCTGCGCCACGCGGCAGCGTGAGCGTCGCTTCGAGCCCGCCTTCGGCTCGATTGCGCAGCGTCAGCGTGCCGCCGTGTGCCTGCGCGATGTCACGAGCGATGCTCAGGCCGAGGCCGGTGCCGCCGGTGTCGCGATTGCGCGAGGCCTCCAGCCGGAAGAACGGCTCGAACACTTTGTCCAGCATGTCTTCTGGAATGCCCGGACCTTCATCCAGCACGCGTACGACGAGCTGCGGGCCGTCTTCGATGCGAATGGTGGCGCGTACGCCGTGACGAATCGCGTTCTGCACCAGGTTGCCCAGGCAGCGTTTCAGCGCGAGCGGCTTCGCGACATACGGGGATTCAGCCCCACCGACGATGGTCACATCACCGCCGAGCTCTGCGTGCTGGCGCTGCAGTTCGAGGGCGAGTGCGTTCATGTCCACCGGCACGGCGACTTCTTCGTCGTTCAGGCCGCGGAACACACCCAGCGCGCCGCGAATCATGTTCGACATTTCATCCAGGTCTTCGACGCAGCGCTGTCGAAGATTGTCGTCATCGATCGATTCCACGCGCAGGCGCAGGCGTGTGAGCGGCGTCCGCAGGTCGTGCGACATGGCGGCGAGCACCTGCGTGCGACTGTCCAGATAACGTCGCAATCGTTCCTGCATCGAGTTGAATGCTCGCGTCGCTCGCAGCAGCTCACGCGCGCCGCGTTCTTTGAGCGGCGTCGTAGTGGCACCTCGACCGACTGCATCAGCGGCGCGAGCCAGATCATCCAGTGGTCGAGTGATAGTTCGCGTCACCGCATACAACACGGCGCTGAGTAACAGTGCGAGGCCGCCGAGCTGCACGAAAATAAATCCAGGCAGGCGCGGGCCGGAGCGAGGCGCAAGAGTGCGAAACACAGCGGTATCGCCATCGGGCAGCGTGACTGTGACATCGAACACGCGATCGAAACGACGAATCATCATGCCGCGGCCAGGACCAGGCCCGGGCCCTGGCTCGCCGTCGGGCGGCGGCTCACCGGGCGAGGGTGGGCCGCCATCCGGCGGCATGTTAGTGGGATCGTGCTCACGAGGCGCCAGGTGCAACGGAATGACCTGGCTGCGCGGTGTTCTCGGCGGCCCGACGGACACGCGATAGGTGGGGCCGAGCTGCCGCTGCAAATTACTGGCGAATGCGCGTTCCAGCTCGATTTGTTCTTCGGACTTGATGCGTACGTGCGGCGGCGGGCGAACGTCGTCAGGTAACAAACGTTGCTGACGCAGCTTGACCCGCGCCTCGTCGCGTTCGGTTCGCGGCAGGCCGGCCAGATATTCGCTGGTCTCGGCAATCGTGCTGGCCGAGCCGCCGGAGCCGCTGTCGAGCAGCGCCAGCTCGCGGCGCTCGCGCACGATCAGCAGGATGATCAGCAGCATCAGCAGGCCGATCACGCCGACCGTGGCCGCAAACAACCGGCCGAACAGCGTGTCGGGCAGCAGCGAGCGCAGCGACATTATTCTTGCTCGACGGGTACGCCCATGATGTAGCCCTCGCCATAGACCGTCTTGATGATTTTCGGCGAGCGCGCATCGTCACGGAGCACCTGTCGCAGACGGCTGATGCGCACGTCGACGCTGCGATCGAACGGGTCGATGTCACGACCGCGCAGCAGCTCCATCAATTGCGAGCGCGACAGCACCCGGGTGGGGTGGGCGAGCAGTATGGATAGCAAACGAAATTCGGCGCCGCTGAGCGCGTGTTCCGAGCCGTCGGCGTTGTGCAGCGAGCGGGCGGTGACATCGAGCGTCCAGTCGCCGAAGCGATAAATGTTTGCTGTGCTCTGGGCCGGATCGCGAGGCATGTGCGCAGTACGACGCAGGATCGCTTTGATCCGGCCGACCAGCTCGCGCGGGCTGAAAGGTTTGGAAAGATAGTCGTCGGCGCCGACTTCCAGGCCGACGATGCGATCGACCTCTTCGCCGAGCGCGGTGAGCATCAGGATCGGCACTTGCGAATGGACGCGCAGCTCGCGGGTGAGCTTGAGCCCATCCTCGCCGGGCAGCATCAGGTCCAGGACGATGAGATCGACGTGAGCCTGTTCCAGCGCGCGCCGCATGCCTTTGCCGTCGGCCACGACGGTGACGCGAAATCCATTCTTCTGCAGGTAGTCGCCCAGCAGCGTGCGAATTTCGCGATCGTCGTCGACGATCAGGATGTGGCGGGCGGTCTCGCTCATGAACGCATCATGACGAATGCCGGTCCGACGTGCTCTAGCAGATTGTAACTAAGTGTTAGGCCCGGCTGGCGTTGCGCAGGTCGTCCTGGTGCGACGAGGGCATGGGAGTGCGGGCCACCGCGCCGGCTTCGTAGGGCATGACCCGGTCGCGGCCGGCGGCCTTGGCCCGATACAACGCCCAGTCGGCGTGGGCGAGCAGCTCGCGCAGCTCGTAGCCGGACATTTCAGTGGAGGTGACGCCGAAGCTCGCCGACACCGGGCACAGCTCGCCCTCGTATTCGGGGATCAGGGCTTTGACCGCGGCACGCAGACGTTCCGCCCGTTGTTTCGCGTCGTCCAGGCCGCAGCCCGGCAGCACCACGCCGAATTCCTCGCCGCCGACCCGGCCGAAGATGTCGCTGACTCGCAGGTGCGTCTGGCAGGCGTTCACCGCCTGGCGCAGCACATGATCGCCGGCCGCGTGCCCATAGCGATCGTTGATCGCTTTGAAATAGTCGAGGTCGCACAGCACGACGCTGACCTGCTGGCCGGACTTGCGCGCGGACTCGAGCACGTTTTCGGCGAGGTCGATGAAACGCGGGCGATTGGAGATGCCGGTCAGGCTGTCGACCTGCGACAGCTTCATGAAATACAGCTGCGAACGTTTGGTTCGATACGCCCACAGCGCGATGAACACGACCACCAGCAGCAGCAGCGCGATATATAAACGACTGGTCTCGGCCGCCTTGCTGTCGAGCTCGCGCTGGAGCTGCAGCAGTTTGTTTTCCTGGTTGAGCGCTTCGATCTGCAGCTTGTTGGCGGCGTTCTCGTGCTTGGCGCGCTCGTACGCGAGCTGCCGCGCACTCACGTCGTCGAGATAGCCTTTGTCGGCGGAGATATATTTTTCCAGGTACGACAGCGCGGTCGCGGTGTCGCCACGCTTGGCGGCGATTTCATACAGCACGCGATAGGTCGTCACCACCGGCTCGGTGGATTGATTCTTCACGCCGGTTTCGAGCGCGCGCAGTCCGTACTGTCGTGCCGACGTCAGATCACCCTGCATCTGGTGCGCCTGGGACAGCAGAGCATCCCACTCGGAAATGCCTCGCGGATAGCGTGTTTCCTGCACCTCTTGATAATACTGGCGCAGCAGGCGGATCGCGGCGTCGACGTTTCCTTCGGCAAGGTACAGCCGCACGATGAAGGAACGGATCACGTTCGCCGCCAGCAGCTCGCGATGCTTGACGCAAGCTTCGATGCCGTCGGCGAACAAGGGACTGTCCGATTTCAACGAGCCGCGTTTGTAGAGCGCCTGCAGTTTCACCATGTTGCCGCGGCAGGCGCCGCGTGTGGTGGGATTCTCGTCGATGACTTTCTGCGCGTAGTTCAACGCCAGGTCGCTTTCGCCGACCATGCCGTACAGATAGGCGGCGACTTCCATGCCTTGCTGACGAGCCAGCTTGTCCGTGACCTGGGGCAAAATATCCAACAGGCGGTTGAGCTGCGGGAAGGCCTTCTCGTAAGCGCTGGCGAGGGCGTATGTGTTGACGACGGTCGCCAGGGCCTGCCCTTTGACGTTGATGTCTTCGGCGTTATCGGCGAGCGACTGAAGCACCGGCATGGCGGAGCGGTATTCGCCGCTATAGATGAGCTTCCAGGCCTGCAGATACTCGATATGTTCGCGCTGCCCGCGAGGCAAAGATGCGGAGCGCTGCTTCAGCTCTTCGAGCAGCTGAGCGAAACGTTGCGGATCGGAAATCTTGATTTCTTCGGCCTGCGTCAGCAGGCGCTGCGCATCCGCCGGCTCCGCGGCCTGTGCGCGCTCGCCGGCCAGCAATGCCATTGCAAGCAGGCAGCCGAGCGTCGGCAGCCACCCGCTCCCTACCCGGTCTGTCCCTTGCCTCGTAGATGTAGCCATAAGGCTGCGTCGAGCTGCGCGAGATGGTCACGCGCAGCTGGGGCGTTACACGGTGTATTTCTCTTCGCCGGAGTCCTGATCTTCCGGCTCCGGCTCTTCCTCGTCCTGCGGAGCAAAGACGAAGCCGCACATATCCAGTCGCGAGCCGAGCAGAGTCGCAAGCCGGGTGGCATCGCCCATCAGCAACGCTTCACGCAGTGCCGGCGCGATGTTTGTTTGTGCCAGCGCCTGTTCGAGGCCACTGCAGCTCGCGTACCGCAGCTGCGAGTCTTCACCGGCTCTTTGCAGGAAGTCGACGACGTTCGACACTGTGCTCTCCTAAGGGCTACCGACGATCCTATCTATGGTCGAAAGTGGCCGAGACCCTTTCGACACGCTCGGCAAAAGGCGTGACTTTTGCCTCGCTCGTGTGCGACTGGCAAGCGACTCGAGCAGCATCGAAGTCTGTCATCGCGACTTGCGTCGACTCGCAAGTCTAGGCCGTGACAGCGTCGTTCAGCCGCCGAGTGGTCCACAGAAAGTCGTATCCGCCGGCGCTCCCCAGTGCCGGACGTATTTAACAGAATTATGCCTGCTTCCCATCGGAAATATCATTAGGAATGCGCGGCGAGTGGGGCGCGACCCAGGTGTCACGGCAGACTGACCACACACTGCGCTGCTGAGTCCCAGCTTCCAGCCCGGGATCCCGGCAGCGGGCAAAGCCTACGCTAATGACCGCGCGCTGCACAGCTACGTGCTCGGCTGCAAACTGCACCCACAGCTCATCCACCGGCAGCTCGGCGAACACCTGCTGGATCAGCACGGCGAACAGCTCCTTCGAATAACCGAGTGCGCACGCTTTCGGAACGAACATCACTCCCGCCTGGACGGTGCGCCGCTGCGGATCGCAGTTCTGCAGACTGCAAATGCCCACATCCTCGAGCGATGCTCGTTCGCTCACTGTCAGAAACAAGCGCTCGATCGGGTTGCGCTTCATGCCGGCCAGCGCCGCTCGAAAACTGCCGGCTGCGCGCTCGGCGGAGAGTGGTTCACCAATGAAACGCATGGTTGCCGCATCGGTGTAGAGACGCGTGAACAGCGGCTGGTCCGCGACGGCGATCGGGTGAGTCGCAAGGCGCGTCGTTTCTACAGGGAAAACATGCATGGAACGGGTCAGGCGAGCTCGCGGTCGAGCGCGGCCAGCCGCTCACGAATCTCATAGTCGGGCTGCAGCGGCTGCGCCGGCGGCACGACCATCGTGAAATGCATGTCCGTTGCCGCATCGGGCAGCTCGCGCAACGGCATGCGAACGATCTTGGGGCGAAACGTCGGCAGGGTCGCGGCCTGGTACAGGATCACTTCGTGATCCAGTGGATAATCGCGGCTCAGCACATCCACCAGCACTTGCCGGTAGGCGGCGCCGGTCGAGAAGCGCGCCAGCGACTGATCGCCGGCGAGGCCCACTTGCCAAAGAATCAAGTACGCGGCCGGATCCACGCGCCGTCGATTGAACATGAACTGGCTGGCTTCGTAATGCTGGCAGCCATACTTGCCGGGATCGAAGCCGAGATCGGCGTACAAACAATCGGCAGCGGAGACGCCGGGCTCCATGTGCGCCTCGAAACCTTCGGCGCGGGCGATTTCGATGGCTTTGTGGGGCGGCCAGGCGAACACGCCGGGATGACCGTAGAACGCTGCGCAGACTCGCTTGCCGGCGCGCACTTCGGTGAGGATGGTGTCGACCATCTCACGATACGTTTCCATGCGCGATTTCCCTTCGCGATAGAACGATTGCAGGCTGCGCACATCGGCATTCATGCGCCCGATCCACAGCTCGATGATGCCGTCGGACATTCCGGTGAAGACCACCTCGGCCTTCTGTATGTAATCGCGGACCAGCGGCGTGAGGTGCGAACCCAGGGTCATTCCGACACCGACGCACACCAGGCTCCCAGGCTTCTTCATAGGGTTTTCCCGCAACTCGCCAACCGCGCCACCGACAGCGCGCGCGAGTGTACGAAGCAGGAATGTTTCTCGCCAGCGCGAGAAGCACTACCGGGCGTCGGCGATCGCGATTCGCAATGTTTCCAAACCGTCGACCCCGCCTTCGAGCCGGTCGCCGGGGCGAAGCGCGGCGACGCCGGCCGGCGTGCCGGTGAAAATGAGATCACCCGGAGCGAGTTCGAACAGAGTGGACAGCTCGGCGATGATTTCGGACACGCTCCAGATCATGTCGGCGAGCATGCCCTGCTGGCGCAGCGTGCCGTTCACCTTCAGCCAGAGCTTGCCGTTGGCGAGCTTGCCGTCATTACTCGGCGTAATTGCAGAAATCGGCGCCGAGCGATCGAAGCCTTTGCCCGTATCCCAGGGGCGGCCTTTGTCCTTGGCCTGGGATTGCAGGTCACGGCGGGTGAGGTCCAGGCCGACGGCATAGCCGAACACGTGATCGAGCGCCCGCGCCTGCGCGATGTTTGTACCGCCTTTGCCGAGCGCCGCCACCAGCTCGATCTCGTGATGCAGATCGGCGGTGCGCGTCGGAAAGGGCAGGGTGGTGTCGTTTGCCACGACGGCATCGGCAGGCTTGGCAAAGAAGAACGGCGGCTCGCGCTCCGGGTCTTTGCCCATTTCGCGTGCATGGGCCGCGTAATTGCGGCCGACGCAATAAATACGGTGCACGGGAAAGCGCTCGCTGCGCCCGGCGATGGCAACCGCGGCTTGCGCTGGCGGTGGAAACGCAAATGTCATGAAGGCGGCCGAAGCAGAAATGGGCCGCTAGGATAACTTCAAGCTGCGGCGACGATCATCTGGTCGACGATCCAGCGCTTGAGCATGCCGGCCGCCTGCATCGGCACGCCAGCGGGTTCGTGCCAGCCGCACAGCGTGTCGCAGAGAGATTCGAACGTGCCGCCGGCGCGCACGTTTTCCAGCGCTGCCGCCTCATCGGCAGTCAACGATCGATACTGCGTCGTGAGCCCTTCGCGCCAGATCAGCCACGACTGCGGCTCATCGAGCCTGGCACCCTCGGGCGGCGGGGCTTCGTCGGCCAGCGCCTTGTACAACAGCGGTGCATTGGTCTTCATCCGCATCAGCTGCACCGACGGATGAAATTCGAACTGCAGCGACGGCCAATGCTCCGGTGCCACCGCACCCAGGGTGTCGACGCCGATGGGTTCGGCATCGGCGCCGTCGAAAGACGCTGCGACGGCCCATTCCCAGCGCGCAAGCTCAGCGATCCACGGCTGCTGGCGATACGAGCGATCCAGCAGCGCCGGCATACGGTCGCCGAACCAGCGAATCGACGGATAGGTCGAGGGGCACAGATCGATGTACTCGTTCGCGATCCTGGCGAACTCTTCTGCGCCGAGCAGCTGTTGCAGCCGGGTCAGTGTGCTCGCCAGCGCGTCGGTCAGCCGCAACCGATACGCTTCCGAATAAATTCCGAGCCGCGTCGCCGCCGACACTTGCGGCGTGCTCTCGACCGCATCGACGATGCGTTCATGGCCATGCATGACATGGCGCTGAAAATCACGTTGCAGTTCGGCCAATGTGCTCATCGTGACACTCATGCCGCCGACTTCGAGGCTCGCGTCGCTGCGGTGATGGCGCGAGCGTGATCGAGCTCCGCCAGCAGTACATCGAGCTCGGGAATGTTGTCGTCGCGCTCGATCATCGTGGACAGCGGGCCGAAGCGCTCGACGGCGGATTGAAACAAATCCCACACCGCCTCGCACACCGGCGCGTCGTGGGTGTCGATCAAATAATCGCCCAGGTTGCGATGGCCCGCGAGATGGAATTGTTGAACGCGATCGACCGGAATGCCGCGCAGATACGCGAGCGGATCGAAGCCGTGATTGACGCCGCTGACATAGACGTTAT
>CAMLEO010000051.1 GCA_946478975.1 uncultured Steroidobacter sp. | reverse complement strand
CTGGACTGGACGCCGGACCAGCCCGACACCGTGCTGATGGCGCTGGATGTGAATCGCACCGGCTATCCATCGATCTTCGAAGTGAACGTCAACTCCGGCCGCCGCTTCATCCGTGGCGCAGATCACTATCCGATCCGCAGCTACGCAACCGACGGCGCCGGCAACGTCCGCTTCGGCTATGGCTATCGCACCGACAGCCCCGTGCTCGAGTACTACGCGCGCATGGACAATGAAAAGAAATGGGTGCAGCTGTCGAAGGTGAAGGCGTTCGAGAACAACGACGAGCTGATCCCGCTGGCGATCATTCCCGGCACCAATCGCGCGTTCGCGCAGGGCACGTTCGAAGGTCGCGATGCGCTGTGGGAGATGGATCTTTCCGACCAGGCCGAACCCAAGCTGGTGTTCTCGCATCCGCTGGTGGACGCGTCCGACCCGCTGCTGACGCCGGACCGCAAGCTCATCGGCATTCATTATGAAACCGATCGGCCGTTCGTTCACTACACCGATGAGCCGACGCGCGCGCTGATCGACACGATCAACAGGGCGCTGCCGGCGACGTTCAATTACATCAGCGACTACTCGCAGGATCGGCAGACGTACATCGTCACCTCCGTCAGCGACGTAGAATGGAAGTACTACCTGCTGCGCGCCGGTACGCAAAAAATCTTCCGCATCCAGGTCGCGTATCCGGAGCTCGATCCGAAGACCTTGGGACGCATGCGCACGATTTCTTATCCCGCGCGCGATGGCGTCGAGATTCCGGGTTATCTCACCGTGCCGCCTGGCGTGCGCGCCGAGAACCTGCCGTTGATCGTGATGCCTCACGGCGGCCCGATCGCGCGTGACTCGTGGGACTTCGATTTCCTTCGAGCGTTCCTGGTGAGCCGCGGTTACGCGGTACTGCAAATGAACTTTCGCGGCTCGTCGGGTTACGGCTCCAAGTGGTACTACGCCGCGCACCAGGACTGGGGCGGACTCACTTACACCGACATCACCGACGGCACGCAGTGGGCGATCAAGCAAGGCATCGCCGATCCCAAGCGCGTCTGCGTCGTCGGCTGGAGCTTCGGCGGCTACGCGGCGCTGTTGTCGGCCGTGCGTAACGGCGATCTCTATCGATGCTCGGCCAGCATCGCGGGCGTCAGCGACTTGCGCGATCTACTCACTGAATCGCGCTATTTCAGCAATCGCGCGTTCGTGCGCGAGCAGATCGGCACGATCAAAGAAAAGCTGCGCGAGGACTCGCCGCTACGCCACGCGGACAAAATCAACATGCCCGTGTTCTTGATCCACGGCGATCGTGACATCCAGGTGGACTTCGATCACTCGCGCCAGATGGCATCGGCGTTGAAGAGCGCCGGCAAGCCGCATCAGATGATTCAGCTGGAGAATGCAACTCACCAGCTGCGGCTGAAATCGGAGCGCACGACGCTGCTGACCGAGCTGGAGAAGTTCCTGGTGCAGAACCTGGGCGCGGGAACGCTGGCGGCGGAAGAAACGTCGCCGACGCCGAGCCCTTGAGAATCAGGCCGCGTATACCTTCGAGAACACGTCGCGAAAGCGCTGCATGTTCTCGTCGCTGCCGATCGTGACTCGCAGCATGTGATCGAGCGGTGGGAACGGACGGCCCACCGCAATGCCCTGACGCAGCATCTCCGCCCCGAACGCGCGAACATCGCGCTTCACGTCGATCATCACGAAGTTCGCGTGCGTCGGAATGTAACGAATCTGCCGCTGATCCAGCCATTGGCACAGCTCACCGCGAACGCGCGCATTGGCTTTGCGTCGCTCCGGCACGAGCTTGGCCTTCTCCTGCAAAGCCGCCATCGAGGCACGTACGGCGACGAACGGAATCACGTTGTCCATGAATGGATACATCGCGCCGATCAGGTCTGCACGCGCGCAGCCATAGCCGGAACGCACTCCCGCCATGCCGAAGATCTTGGAGAACGTGCGAGCGACCACGACGTTCTTGTCTTCGCGCACGTATTTGATGGCGCTTTCCGTCATCCCGGGATCGGCGAATTCCAGGTACGCCTCATCGACGAACAGCACCGTGTCCGGCGGCAGGTTGTCCACCAGCCAGCGAATGTCTTCGTTCGGCGTAATCGAGGCGGTGGGATTGTTTGGATTGCACAGATAGATCATGCCGCCGCCGGCCTTCCGGACCGCTGCGACGAGCTCTTTCACCGGGTAGCTCCATTGCGCGGTGAGAGGAACTTCAACCACCGCTTTGCCGAGACTCCGCGCGAGCGCGACGATGATGTCGTAGGTCGGCGAAGCAGTGATCATCGGCTTCGAGGCGGCCGTGAACGCGCAGATCGCGGACGAGATGACTTCGCTGGAGCCGACACCAAACATCACGTGCTGGGGCGACACCTGCTCGCTCTTCGCAATCGCGCGAGCGAAGTCGTCGAATTCATCGAAGTGATATCGCCACGAGGCGGATGCGCCTTTGACCATGGCGTCGATCGCGGCGGCCGGCGGGCCGGCCGGATTTTCGTTGGAGTCCAGCCAGACGGTCGAGGATTTCTCGACCGGGCCGGCATGCGCCGTATTCGCCGCGACCAGGCTCTCGCCGAAGTAAACGCCGGCGGCGCCGAGCACGCCCAAATTCCGCATGAACGAACGACGCGTCGTCATGGGCCTCTCCCGCCTGCGGCAGGCGATGATTTATCAGCGATATTCGCGATCGCGCGTCTTCAGCTCGACCTTGGTGCCGAAGTGATACACCACGCTGAAGCTGATCGTGCCGACTTCCTGCTTGCGATCCACCACCGAATAACCGAGCACGACGCCGAGCGCATCGCCCATGAACTCGGGCTGATGCTCGATCTCGATGCCGTACGTGTCCTGATCGTACAAGTCGCCGCCGGACAGCGTGACGCGCAGATCTTCCATGGGATACCAGCTGGCGCTGAACGAGTTCGAATCCAGCGTCGGCCCCTTCTCCAGCTCGGTCGAGGTGTGATTCGCGGCCAGCGTGAAATTGCCCAGGTAGGCCTCGGCGGTCACGCGATAGTTGTCGGTGCCCATCGAGTCGTCGCCGGTGGAGACAAACTCGGACTGCTCGCCGCAATCCGATGTCAGCTGGCCGTTGCCGTAGCTGACCGAAACGCGGCCGAGCGTCGGCATGCGGGCAAACAGGCTCGCCGACAGATCGCGGTTGTTGAAACGACAGGACGGGCGCGTCGAATCGGCGGAGGCCACATCGAGCAGCACGTCGCTGGTGCGCGCAGTCGAGCGCGAGTACGCGCCCGAGAGCGACGCGCCGAACAGCTTGCCGATCGGCATCGTCCAGATGCCGCCGAGGCCGAACGTGCCGTTGGACGTGCTGTCCTTGGTATCGCTGTCGCTGGCGACCAGCCCGAGCGAGAAGTTGGATTTCTGAACCGCCTTGACCTCGGTCGGTTGGCCGAGCTCGGCAGCGAACGTCGCGCCGCTCGCCAGAGTGAGCGCCGCGAACAGCGGGCCATGGATGCAAAGATTGTTTCGAATCATTTTCGCACTCTCGCGCTGCTTAGAGCGCCGGGGTCGGTTGCACCACGACTTGCGTACCGCCGGCCAGGAACAAGGTGCGACCGTCGGGGGAGATGATCATCTTCGGATTGGTGCCCGGATCGCCCGTCAGCGGCACGGCCGCGCCGAGCGGAGCATACGCCGCCCCTTTGAGATCGGCCGAAACGTCATAAACCAGAATGCCGCCCGCCGTGGGATCGTAGGCATAGGCACGCGTGCCATCCGGCTTCAGCACCAGCGCAGTGGTCGTCGTGGGCAATGTGCCCAGCACCGCCTCGGCCGCATCCAAGACGCGCGTGCCGTTCAAAATCAGCCGGTTCGCGGTGCGCGAAATGACCGGTGCAATGGTGTTCTGACGCAGCGTCGTCAACGTCGAGTTGGAAAACAGATTCCCCTGGGTCGAATACTTTGCGGCCACCACGTCAGCAGTGAGTGAGGGGTCACCCTGCATCAGATAGGCGCCAGCGCCGTTGGCCGCCATTGCCGGAGTGGCATTGTTGAAGGCGCCGCCGCCCACGAGCACCGTGCTGGACAATGGAAAATACAAATAGGCATTGGTCGCCGTGCTGGCAGCGATGCCGGTCGTGATCATTCCGACATCGTCATTGCCGACCACGATGTTCTTGAGGAACGCGTTCGTCGCCAATGACGGCGCCGAGATCGCTGTGCCGAGGGCCAAGGTCACCGGATCCACCGGCACCACCGCGGTCGGCGAGATCCCGTACAAACTCGTGCCTTTGGCGGACAACGCGGCATCGTTCAGGCCCGCCGCCACTTGGGTCGGCGCACCCCAGGAAGTCCCGGTCGACGGATAACGAACGATGGAACCCGCGCCCACATCCGTGACGACCAGCAAAGCACGGCGTTCGGCGTCGTAAATCACGCGGCGCACGCTGCTGAGCGCGGTCGGATACGCCAACGTCGTCGCTGTAAATGCGGTGGGATCGACAACGACCAGTGTCGCCGTGGTGGTGATGTCACCTTGGAAATTCGAGGCAACCAGGCGGACCGGGTAGGTGCCCGCCGGCAATGCCGGGTGCGTCGCGCGGATTTCTGACGCGTTGACGCCTGTGAACGTGGTCGCCGCAACGTCACCGAAGCGCACGCCCTGCACGCTGAACGTATTCAGCCCGACCCCGCGGAGGACGACTTCATCAGCAACGCCAGACGTCTCCACATACGGAGTCACGAGTTGCACGACTGGCGAGACTTGATAGCTGATCGAAACGGTCGCTGTCGTGCCGGCGGCCAGCTTGCTGCAGGTCGCGTCGGCACACGTATAGCCGGTCACGGCGACTGCGCCGACGAACGCACCGGGCCCCACCGTTGATGGCGCAGCCGGCTGAACGGTGATGGTCGCGGTCCGCCCATTCACCGTCGAGGTGACGTCGTTGACCGCGCTGCCGCTGTGAACCACGCCGAGATGAGCGATATCGCTGCCGAACGTAGCAGTGAACACCTGCGACGTCGGCGTCGCTGCGTCAGGCCCGTTGGCCGTGAAGCTGATCGCATTGGTGGAGATTACGGTCGCAGCGGACTCGTCGCCTCCGCTGCCACCGCCACAGCCGGCGAGCAGCGCCATCATCAACAACCCTGCGACGCCGCGGGCACCGGGTAGATCGTGCACTTCCTCTCCCTTCGAAATGGCGCATCGCGCGCCCGTTGAGATGAACGGGAAACGCGCGATGCTACCGGATAAACCTGAACTGGGGATGTAAGTGCACTATTCTCTCATATCGCCTGATCCTTGGTCTCCCGCAGAAACAAGGTGCCGACGACCGCCGTCATGACCGCGACCACGATCGGGTACCACAGGCCGTTATAGATGTCGCCGGTTGCCGCAACGATTGCGAATGAGGTGACCGGCAGGAAGCCGCCGAACCAGCCGTTGCCGATGTGATACGGCAGCGACATGGAGGTGTAGCGGATGCGGGTCGGGAACAGCTCCACCAGCCAGGCCGCGATCGGGCCGTACACCATGGTCACCAGGATGACCAGGTAGGTGCACAGCGCGATCACCATCGGATAATTCACGGCATCCATGTTGGCCTTCGCCGGGTAGCCCGCTGTCGCGAGCGCAGGCTTCAGTTTCCCGATGAACGCATCGTTCGCGGTCTTGAACGCGGCCTTGTCCATGGTCGCGCCCGGGAACGAGTCGATGAACACCGCCTTCTCACCCGTGCCGATGCGCACCCGCGCGACCGAGCCGGCCGGCGCCGCCTCGTTCTCATAGGGAATACCGGCCTTCGCCAGCGATGACTTCACCACGTCGCACGACTTGGTGAACACCTTCTTGCCGACCGGATCGAACTGGAACGAGCAGTCGGCCGGATCGGCGATCACGGTGACCGGCGCCGAGGCCACGGCGCTCTCCAATGCCGGGCTCGCGAAGTGCGTGAGGCCTTTGAACACCGGGAAATACGTGAGTGCGGCGAGGATGCAGCCGGCCATGACGATGGACTTGCGGCCGATCCTGTCCGAGAGCGCACCGAACACCACGAAAAACGGCGTGCCGATCAACAGTGCCGCGGCGATGATCAGGTTCGCGGCCTTGGGCTCGACTTGCAGGATCTTTTCGAGGAAGAACAGCGCGTAGAACTGGCCGCCGTACCACACGACCGCCTGGCCTGCAGTGGCGCCGATCAGCGCCAGCAGCACGATCTTGCCGTTGCTCCAGTTGCCGAACGCTTCGGTCAACGGCGCCTTGGACAGCTTGCCCTCGTTCTTGATTTCCAGGAACGCCGGCGACTCCTGCAATTGCATCCGGATGTACACCGAAACCGCCAGCAGCAGGATCGAGATCAGGAACGGAATGCGCCAGCCCCACACGTCGAAGTCCGGCCCGAGCGAGACGCGGCAGGCCAGGATCACCAGCAGCGAAAGAAACAAACCCATCGTCGCAGTGGTCTGGATCCAGCTGGTATAGAAGCCGCGACGGCCATGCGGCGCATGTTCGGCGACGTAGGTCGCCGCGCCACCGTATTCGCCGCCGAGCGCCAGGCCCTGCAACAGTCGCAGCAGGATCAGAATGATCGGCGCGGCGACGCCGATGGTGGCATAGCTCGGCAGCATGCCCACGATGGCAGTCGACGAGCCCATGATCACGATGGTGACCAGGAAGGTGTACTTGCGCCCGACCAGGTCGCCGAGCCGGCCGAACACCAGCGCGCCGAACGGACGCACGAAAAAGCCCGCCGCAAACGCCAGCAGCGCGAAGATGAAGCCGGTGGTCTCGTTCACGCCGGAGAAGAACTGCTTGGCGATGATGGCCGACAGCGAGCCGTACAGATAGAAGTCGTACCACTCGAATACCGTGCCGAGCGACGAGGCGAAAATGACGCGTCGATGCGAACGGTCCAGGCCGTCTTCGGTGCGATGTGCGATCGTGCCGGGACTACTGACCATGACTTGCTCCCCTGAATGATTCTCTCGATAGACCCGTCCGCCGGCGGCGGGCGGTGAATTTAACTCATCAGAACGAATACTTTGCGACCGCCTGCAGGCGACGCAGCTGGCCGCTTGCGCCGCTTTCGATCTCGCGCTCGGCAAAACGCAGCTCCAGCCCGAGGTCGAGCTTGAGCGTCGGCGAGTAGATCGTGTTGACCGCCCAGGACCAACTGTCCTTGTTGGCCGCCAGACCTGTCAACGCCGGATTGTTATCGTATTCCGACGCCGACAGCATCAGGTTGCTGCGGATCCGATCGTTCCACACGTGCCGCCAGGCTGCGAACGCAGCCCAACCGGAAATCGCATCGAGCTCGCCGCGCGAGTTCAGCACTGAGTCGTTGGTGAAATTGACGCCGACGTAACGACCGATGCCATCGCCGCTCGTGATGCTGAAGCGCAGGTCATCCGCACCGAAGTTGATCTTACCAGTGAGCGACAACGCGCCGCCCTGGGTTGAGTCGTCGATCGCTCCCGCGCCGGTAGTCTCGTACTTCAGTTGACGCACCAGAGCGGCAGCTCGCAGGTAGCCCTTCGAGAACTTCCATGTGTAGGCCGCGGTGAAATCCGGAATGTTATTGTCATCGGACGAAATGCGCGTGCCGCCCGTGTACGGGGTGATGGTCGTCTCCGGATTCTCGGCCGAGAACGAGAAGCTGCCCAGCGTGTAACGCACCATGGGCTGACGCACGAAGATCGTGCCATCGGTCGGGCCGATGAAGTCCGCCGTCTCCGGCAGTGCGCCCGCGTCCATGAAGTTGCTCCAGGTCTGGCCGAACAACCACTGGCGATATTGAATGTAGGCGTGGCGCACCTGCACGCCGTAGGTGTTGGTCGCTCGCTCGTCGCCCAGCGCCGAACCATACAAATCCACTTCCAGGCGCGACTGCAGCGTGCCGCCGTTCGCAAGGTCGGTGTCGGTGCCGAAGATGAAACGCGATTGTTTGATGTGTGCGTCGAAGTCCGCGCCTTCGCCGACGCCGCCGACGGGAATGGTCGAAGGCAAGTAAAAATCGCGACCGATGCTGCCGTCGGCGATCTCGCCGTCGTCATAATCCGACCACATCGTGTCGAGCTTGATGAAGCCGCTGTATGAAAAGCGAGTGCCAGGCACGGCATTCGGTGTAATGGGCTTCACTTGAATTGCCGGCGCATCTGCAGCCGACGCTGTCTTCGCTGCTGGCGGCGGCGCTGGCGCCGGCGCGCTCGAAAGTTTCTCTGTCAGCTCGCGCAGCTGGCGCTCTAGTTGTTCGATGCGCGCTTCCAGCTGTGCCTGTCGTTCCTGGTCGCCGGCTTCCTGCCCGTGTGCCGTGGCCGCGAATGTGAGCGGCAAGCCGGCAGCAATCATGGGCACGATCAACCTTCCGGTTGGTGATCTCATTGTTTGTCCCCCGCTAAAAGTCGGCGCGAGCATGCGCGTGCGAGTTCCGAACCGGCCATTCATCTTTGGTCTAACAGACGTTGCTCGCCATTCGACCAAAGTTGAATACTGACGCCGCAGCGTTCGCGGGATGCTTGCTCGCGACCAAGTGGGGGCGTATGGCAACGGAATTGCGATCGCAGTCACCAGCATGGAGTATTGCTCGCGCAATGAAGCGTGCCGTCCTGATTGCAGACGATCATCCTTTGTTTCGCGACGCATTGAAGCTGGCCGTCGCGCAAGCAGTGCCCGGCGCGCACATCATCGAAGCCGACTCGGTTCATTCCTTGTTTGCAGCACTCGAGAGCCATCCGGATCCCGAGTTATTGCTGTTAGATCTCAACATGCCCGGCGCGCACGGATTCAACGCGCTGGTGCAGGCACGTGCTCATTTTCCAGCGGTGCCCATCGTTGTTATTTCCGCGCGCGAGGATCGTCACATCATGCATCGATCGCTCGGCCACGGTGCTGCGGCGTTCGTGCCGAAATCTGCATCCATCGATTTGATCGTCGGCGCGCTGCGCGCAGTGTTGAGCGGCGATACCTGGCTGCCGCCTTCCGCTGCGCAGGACAATCCAGCTGCGCTGGATGCTAGCGAAGCCGAAGCGACCGCGCGCCTCGCGACGCTGACGCCACAACAGTTTCGCGTCTTATCGATGCTCTCCGCCGGACTGCTCAACAAACAAATCGCGGCGGAGCTGAGCGTGTCCGAAGCCACCGTCAAAGCCCATGTCAGTGCAGTGATGCAGAAGCTCGGCGTCAGCAATCGCACCCAGGCCGTGCTGCTCGCACAAAAACTCGCGCTCGATCACGTGACTCCGGATCCGACCAGCTGACGACCGCGTTGTGAGCTCTCCCGTCGAAGATTCGTGAGGAGAGAGGAATGAGTCGCTTCGAAATCAGGTTCTCCGAGCTGTGGACCTACGAGTGCGGCAATTCGGGCGAACGGCTGCCGGTCGCACGCCTCTCGGACCGCGGCGGTCACATTCACGGCCGCCTGGAGATCGAAGTCAATTGCGTGCTGCTGCCCTACCTCGGCTACTTCGGCCCCGACGACGTTTGTTTCAACGAATGGGTGTTTCAATTACACAGCGCGCTCAACACTCTGCGATCCACCCCGTGCATCAGCCACACCTACGATGAGGGCGAACAGGGCCAGCCGGCGTTTGTGTTCGAGCGGCAAGCCGACTTGCTGTTGGTTTCAATCGTTGCCTCGGAGATTTCCGACGGCAAAGCCGATCCCGACTGGCAGTGCATTGCCTGTAACTTCACCGACTTCGAACGCAGCGTCAGTCAGTTTCTCGCTGCCTTTCACCAGCACCTCAGCACCGAAGCGCCGGAATTCGCACCGGAGTGGTGGTCACGGATCGCCGAGTGACGAGATCACGCCGGCACGCGGGCGCTGTCTTCGTGAGCGCGACGGGCGAGTGCGACGATGAGGGCGCGAAGAGCGGCGGGACGAAGCGGTTTGCGGAGAACTTGAAAGCCGAGCGAATGAGCTCGTTGAGCGAGAGCCGCGCTGCCATCGGCAGTGACGAGAGCGCCAGGACGCAAGCGGCCGGACTCACGCGGAACCAACTCGTCGAGGAGTGCGAGACCCAGAGGTTCGCCACTCAAGTGATAGTCGGCGAGCACCAGGTCGATCGGCTGGATCTTCATCAGCTCGCGCGCCTGCGCGGCGGTGGCGGTACAAAAAACTTCGATGCCCCAGCGCGTGAGCAGCTCGCGCATGGCATCGAGAATGTTTGGATCGTCTTCCACACACAGCACTCGCAAGCCGCGCATGCCAGAAACATTCGGCGTCGTCGACGGCATTGTGGCGTGCGCTTGAGCAGTGCCGCTGCCGCGAGGGACGCTGACACTGAAGGCGCTACCCCGCCCCGGCACGGATTTCACCGCCAGGCGCGTCTGCAGAATGTGCGCGATACGATCGCAGATCGACAATCCCAAGCCGAGCCCGCGCTCGCCCCACGGCGATTGCTGATCCAGGCGACGGAACTCTTCGAAGATCACGGCCTGACTCTCGGCCGCGATGCCCGGCCCGGTGTCGATGACTTGAAATTCCACCTGACCGCCGCGACGACGACAGCCGATCACCACTCGCCCGCTGCGCGTATAACGAAGCGCATTGCTGATCAGGTTTTGTAACACTCGGCGCAGCATGCGCTGATCGGTGTAGACCTGCAGCTTCGTGGCATGCACTTTGAGCACGAGATTGCGCTGAGCCGCGACGGGCGCGAATTGTTCCTTCAACGCTTCGAGCAGCGCGCCCGCCGAGAAATGGCTGCGCTCCGGATGAATGGCGCCGGAGTCGAGCCGCGAAATATCCAGCAGGCCGTCGAGCAACTCCTCCGCCGCGTGCAGCGAATTCTCCACGCGATCCGCCAGCTGCTCGATCTCGTGATTCGGAACATTGCCCGCCTGGCCGCGTAACGCAGCGTTGAACAAGCGAGCAGCGTTCAACGGCTGCAGCAGATCATGACTGGCCGCCGCAAGGAAGCGCGTCTTGCCGAGATTCGCCCGCTCCGCCGTTCGCGTCGCGTCCGCCAGCTGGCGCGTACGCTCCGCCACTCGCTGCTCCAATGTTTCGTTGATCTCGCGCAGCTCGTCTTCGACGTGCTTGTACGTCGTGACATCGTTGAACGTGCTGACGAAGCCTCCATCGGGCAGCGGCTGCCCGCGCACCTCGATCACTCGGCCATCGCTACGACGCCTTTCGGACAGATGCATCGAGCCCGAGCGCATGTGCGCCAGGCGCTTCTCGACATGCCGCTCAGGATCGCCGGGCCCGCACCAGCCACGCGCCGCGTTGTATCTAATCAAATCGGCAATGGGCCGCCCGGCACGCACCAGCTCCGGCGGATATTGAAACAACTCGACGTAACGACGATTCCATGCCACCAACCGCATGTCCGCGTCGACGACGCTGATTCCCTGCGGCATGTTCTCCATCATGGCTTCGAGCAGCTCGCGGTTGAATCTCAGCTTGCGGGTCGCTTCATCGAAGAATGTCACGACTTCGCCGAACTGCAGACCGGCGCCGCGTAAGGCGCTGGTCAACACCATGCGAGCGGAAGCTGCGCCAAGCGCGCCAGCCAGCTCGCGCTCCAAGCCTTGTAACAAACCGACGTCGGCGCGTTGTGTCGGCGAGTAGTTGCGCCCCTGCTCGTGAACATATTGGGCGAACCATGTCTCGGCCGCCACCGGTCCGAGCAGGCGCCGCGCCAGCAACTTCAGATCGGCAACCGTCGCCGAGCCCGGCAGCAGACTGCGCATATCGCCATCGACAGCCGCCGGAATCTGCAGCCGCTCGCCAATCGCCGGCGGCGAGCGCAGCGACACGCCCACCAACGCCGCAATATTTGCTAACAACGACCAGAACACGCCGTGGGTCAGCGGATCCGGCCCCGCGAAGCCGAGCAGCGAATGCGGAGCAAACATCTGCCAGCCGAACGGTCCGGCCTGGATCCATTCCGGAATCGTACCGCTTGCACTCGCGACCATCGGAATCAGCAAGGTGTAGATCCACAGCAGAAATCCGCTGATCAAACCAGCCAGCACTCCAGCGCGGCTCGCACCCGACCAGTACACAGCACTGACAACAGCCGGCGCGAACTGCGCCACCGCCGCGAAAGCCAGCAATCCGATGGACGCGAGGCTGGAGCCATTCGGCACCTTGCGAAAGAACACATAGGAAATGAGCAGAATGGCCAGGATCGCCGAGCGACGAATCCACAGAATGCCGCCGGACGCGACGCTGTGACCGAGCTGCGGCGGCCGCCAGCGCCACAGAATCGGCAGCATCAGATCGTTGCTGACCATCGTCGCCAGCGCGACGGTGGCAACGATCACCATGCCGGTCGCAGCCGAAAATCCGCCGAGATAGGCAAGCAGCGACAGCCAGCCGTGCCCGCCCGTGAGCGGCAGCCATAAAACAAACGAATCCGGCGAGAACTTGCCGCCCGCCGCTCGCGCAGCGATTGCAGCCGCCACGATCGGAATCACCACGATGCTGATCAGCGCCAGATAAACCGTGAACCACCAGCGCGCCCGCCTCACATCGTCGACATCCGCACATTCGACGACGCCGATCTGGAACTGTCGCGGCAAACAAAAAATCGCCGTCAGCGACAGTAATGTTTGCGTCAGGAACGAAGTCGCATGATCCACGCCGGCCGGCATGAGCTTCGCGGTTTCCAGCAGCGGCCGCACGCCATCCAGCTGAGTCACAGCGAACAGCGCCACGCACAGCAGCGCCACGAACTTCACCACCGATTCTGCAGCGACGGCGAGCACCATGCCCGGATGATGTTCGGTCGCATCGACCTGGCGCGCACCAAACAAACTGGCGAACAAAGCCAGCATCAGCGCGACCAGCAACGTGCTGTCCCGATACCACGCCGAACTGCCGAGCAGCGGCGAAGATGCGGTCAGCACATTGATGCTCATCGAGATCGCTTTGAGCTGCAGCGCTATGTAGGGAATGGCCGCGGTCAGCGCGATCAACGTGACGGTGACGGCAATCTCCGGCGACCGGCCGAAGCGCGCCGCGAGCAGGTCGGAGATCGAAGTGGCGTTTTGCTGTTTCGCCGTGCGCACCAGCCGCTGGAAGAACGGCGACAGGAACACGAACAGCAGCATCGGCCCGAGATAGATCGGCAGATAACTCAAGCCGTCGCGCACGGCGCTGCCGACCGCACCGTAGAATGTCCAGCTGGAGCAATACACGGCCAGCGCCAGGCTGTAGATGATGGGGCGCAGACGCGCGTGATTCGGGTACAGCCGGCTGCGGTCGCCCCACCAGGCGATAGCAAACAGGCCGCACACGTAGGCCAGCGATACCCCCAGGAGCCCCCATCCTGAAATCATGACCGCATAATACTGCTGTGATCAGCTACAACGTATTCCTGGATCGTGAACGCCTGCCGAGCGCGGCGGACTGGGCCCGTGGCTTGAAAGAAGGCGGGTTCGAAACGCAGTTCGATCCGAGTTTCGAACCGCGGACCTACAGTGGCTACCTGCCGTGTCCCGACGAACGGATCGGTTTTGAATATTACCTGGAGCCCTTCGACGCCCCGACGCCCGAGATCGGCGACGAAGGCGCGAAAGCGATCGGCAAACGAAACGCCGTAGTGAGCTTGCGATTCAGCGGCCGGCGCATCGATAAAGAAGCAGCCGCGAGCGCGGCGGCCACGCTGGCGGCGATGTCGGATGGAATACTGTTCGACAGCGAGCCCGGACATTTCATCGCCGCCGAAGACGCGCTGGCGTGGGCACGCAATGAAAGATATGAGCCGCTCGCCGTCGCTCGTCGACGAGCGAATCGCAGGAAGGCGCGGCTCACAGCGCCGGTCATCCTGCGATTGCTGATCATCTTGTTTCTGGTCGCAGCCATTTTCTGGCTGCGACGCTGATTACTTTCCGGCGCGCGTCTTCAGCGTCGCCAGCAGCGCGTCGAACGGCTCCTTGAACTTCTTCACTCCTTCGCGTTCGAGCTGCTCGCTGACTGCGTTCAGCTCGATGCCGACGCTGCTCAAGTATTGAACCGTTTGTTTCGCGTCGGCCACTTGCTCTTCGATGCGCACGGCCGGATCGCCGTGATCACGATAAGCATCCACAGTGGCCGGCGGCAGCGTGTTCACGGTGTTCGGGGCGATCAGCGCCTCGACGTACATCGTGTCTTTGTATGCGGGATCCTTGCTCGATGTCGACGCCCACAACAGTCGCTGCGGCCTCACGCCTTTGGACGCGAGCGCCTGCCAGCGCGGGCTGGCGGTCCATTGTTTGTAGTGCTGGTAGGCCAACCGGGCGCTGGCGATCGCCGCGCGACCGCGCTGGGCCTTCGCTTCCGGTGTCTTCATCGCGTCGAGCTTGGCGTCGACCAGCGTATCGATGCGGCTCAGGAAGAAGCTCGCGACCGAGGCAATGGTGTCGATCGGCTTGCCACTCTTCACGCGCTGCTCCAGGCCGGCGAGATACGCCTCGACCACCGCTTTGTATCGTTCGACACTGAACAATAACGTGACATTGATATTGACCCCGGCCGCGATCAGCTCGGTGATCGCCGGCAGGCCCGCTTCGGTGCCCGGCACTTTGATCATGGCGTTCGGGCGGTTGAAGGCCTGCCACAGACGCAGCCCTTCGGCGACCGTGCCCTTGGTGTCGTCGGCGAGGTGCGGCGACACCTCCAGGCTGACGAAGCCATCGGCGCCCTTGGTGGCGGTAAACGTCTGGCGAAACAGGTCGGCGGCCGCCTGCACATCCTCCAGCGCCAGCGTTTCGTAGATCTCGTCGATGCTGCGCCCTGACCGTGCCAGGGCGGCAATACCCTCGTTATATTCCGCACCTTCGCTGATCGATTTGGCGAAGATCGCCGGATTCGAGGTCACGCCCGCGACCGCGTCGTCTGCGATCAGCCGCGCCAGGTGGCCATCGCGCAGCCAGCCCCGACGAATGTCGTCGAGCCAGATGCTCTGGCCCAGCTGGTGGACCCGGCGGAGCGGATTTGTGGGTTGGGTCGCTGCGTTCATGTTCTCTCCAGACTCTGTGCGGTGCGGGCCGCATTGTAACCAAGTTCGGCTGCGATTCAGGCTGTAGCGTCAATACTGCAGTTCCCTTTCGAGCCTTGTTCTCTGGCATTTGCCGAGTATCCTGCGCCCAACACACGAGCGAACGCGCTGGTCCACGCGATATGTATCAAGCACTGCTGTCCACCCGTCTGTGGGTCCTGATGTCGTTTCTCGCCTGCGTCACGTACGTGCAGCTGCGCGGGCGCGTGCGCCACAAGTTCTCACGCCTGGTGGCGGATCACGCCAACCTGCTCGCGCCGTACAACACCCTCATGTATCTGTTCTCGGCGGTCAAAGCCAAGCCCTATGCCGACGTGCACGACTTTCCGGAGTTGCGCGCAGTCACCGAGCAGTGGCAAATGATTCGAGAAGAAGCATTAAAGCTGTTCGATGAAGGCCACATCCGCGCGGCGTCGGGTTACAACGACATCGGCTTCAATACTTTTTTCCGTCGCGGCTGGAAGCGTTTCTATCTGAAATGGTATGGCGACTTCCTGCCGTCGGCTTCGGCGCTGTGTCCGCAGACCGCCGCGCTGCTGGCAAAAATTCCTTCCATCAACGCAGCAATGTTTACACTTTTGCCGCCGGGCTCGCGGCTCGGCGCCCATCGCGATCCGTTCGCCGGCTCGCTGCGCTATCACCTCGGCCTGGTCACGCCCAACTCACCCGAGTGTTACATCATCGTCGACGGCCAGAAGTATTTCTGGAAGGACGGCGAAGCGGTGATGTTCGATGAAACGTACATCCACCAGGCCGAGAACCGCACCGACGTGACTCGCGTGATTCTTTTCTGCGACATCGAGCGGCCGCTGTCTAACCCCGTGTTGCGATGGATTAATCGCACCATCGGCCGCGGCATGATTCGCGCGGCGGCAACACAGAACGTGCCGGGCGAGCACGTCGGCGTGCTGAATCATATATTTTCGTACGTGTATCAAATTCGTGCGCTGGGTGAACGCATCAAGCATTGGAATAAACCCGTTTATTACCTTTTGAAGTGGGCGCTGGTCGCAGGCCTCGGCTACGCGCTCATTGTCGGATTCTAAAACACACATAAATTCGCCCCGCGCACGCGCAGACGTTGAGAGGTCAATTCAGCCCGGCATTACGTCAATCGCACACTCCCAAACGACGCCAAACAGCGACGAACAATCCATACCCGCTGCCACTTCGAATCGCGCAATCGTGGCACGTGTATATAGATGGAACTTCCGTTCCACGCGTGTCGTTGCTTGCTTTACCCGGGCATGGTTTCTGCAAGCCTTCTGGCCACGAAGGTTTCACCGCCGGTGTCGAGTGACGGGAGCTTCCAGATGTTGCGTCTCGGACTTGCGTGCTTCTCTCTACTGTTTCCTCTCCTCGGCTTGAGCTGTGAAAGCGTGAACCGCGAACAGTGCAAGCAGCGTTTTGCACAGCTGGTGAGTTATCGCACGGAAGCCATCACCAACGCGTTCGGCGACCTGGTAGGCGCATTGCCCGAGCCGCTCGAAGTGCGCTTCGTCAATACCAAGGAGCTCGCCAGCAGCGACGGCAAAGAAACCTACGACGCAGAACATCGCACGCTCGTGTTTCCCCGGCGCCTGCTGAGCGCCAAGCTGCCCAACCCGATGCGCGCAGCTGCGTACTACTGGCCGTTCTATGAGAACGAGCAGTACCGCACGGCTTTTCCCGTGGTTGAAACAGTGGATCAATTGATATGGACGGCGTACTTGCAGGAAGCAGCGAAGGCGAATGGCCTGTCGTGGCCACACAAGGATTGCCAATCGAACGATCTCGGCCGGCGCCTGCCCTGCGAAATGCTGGTGGAAGGGATCAACGAGCACTTGAAGGAAGTGCATACGCCGATCTTCAATACCAATCGCCTCGATTTGATCTGGCCGGAGAACTTCGCGGACTTCCGGCGCAAGTTATGGAATAAAGGCGATCAGACGTATCTGGACGTGCAGCGCTACGGCGGCATCCTGCTGATCGGGCCGCTCATCGATGAATTCGGCGTGCCCCGCGCGCTGGCGTACATCGCGCAGACGCCGTTCCAGGTTGAAGACAACAACCTGCGCCTGTCGGCACAGCGTTATCAGGAACGGGCGCGCAAGACGCTCGATTGAAACATTTGAGTGCAGCCGCGCGCCAGGATGGCGCACGGCGCGTTACCACATCAGGTCGTCGGGAACGACAAAGTCCTTGTATGGATCATCCTCGCTCGGCTTCGCTTCTTCGCCGGTGGCGTTCAGCTTGACGACTGCGCGCTCGTCGCGCTCGCGGATGCGGTCGGCGATTTCGGGCAGGACCAGGTCGTAGTGACCTTCGCAGCGGGCGATCATCACTGCCCCGCTCTGCAAGCGCTCGCGTAGCGCGGCGTCGGCAGTGATCCGGCGCACTTTGCCTCGGTCGATGAAATTGAAATATTCATCGCTCTCCGGCTTCGGCAGGCGATGCTGCTCGATGAGCTGCTTGATCTGCGCCCACTTCTCTTTGCGCTCGGCATTCTCCTGACGCTTGCGATTCAGCTCAGCATCGCGCGCAGCTTTCTCCGCTGCAGCCTTGGCACGCGCCTCGGCAGCGCGCTTCTCCTGCTCTTCACGCAGGGCGCGGTTCTTGGCCTGCTGGTGTTGCTGCTGCTTGTTTTGCTGATCGGCCTGGCGCGCCTGTTTCTTGGTGCCCAGACCGGCGGCGAGCAACTGCTCGCGCAATGACATGCTCATCGGGAAGGCTCCGCACGGACTTTCGCAATCGATAACCGCCAGGGGCGGCGGAAACGACTGCCATTTTACGCAAACCGGCGGCCGCCGGGAGTGCGATGCGCGTCAGACTTTACGCGGGCTGGAGGGTCGCGCTGCGGACGATCTGGATTTCCCGGCGCGGCGGCGCGCCGAACAGGCGGCGATATTCGCGGCTGAATTGCGACGGGCTTTCGTACCCGACGCGGTGGGCGGCCGCCGCCGCTTCCAGCCCTTCGGTCAACATCAGCCGCCGCGCCTCGTGCAATCGCAATTGTTTTTGAAACTGCATCGGCGACATCGCCGTCACGGCTTTGAAACGATGGTGCAACGAAGACTCGCTCATGTGCGCAGCCGCCGCGAGATCTTCGATGCGCAGGGTTTCCGTGAAGCGCCTGCGCAACAGCTCGATCGCGCGAGCAATGCGATGAGTCTGGCTGTCCACGATGCACAACTCGCGCAGGCGATGGCCGAGCTCGCCGGTGAGCACGCGGTAATGAATTTCGCGCATGACCAAAGGCGCGAGGATCGCGGCGTCGCGCGGCTGTTCGAGCAACTGGGTGAGACGTAATACGGCATCGAGCAACTGCGGGCTCGTGCGCGCCACGAACATGCCGCGATCGGTCGTCGGCGGCACGCCGTTGCGGCCAACCTGCAACATCAGCTCGCCGATCAGGCGGGCATCGAGCTCCAGGCGCAGGCACAGGTAGGGACAGTCGGCGGTCGCTTCGATCACGTGGCCGACCGCCGGCAGGGTGACCGACACGGTCAAATAATTCAGCGGGTCATAGACATACACTTCGTCGCCAACCAGCGCGCGCTTGCGCCCCTGCACGACGATGCACAGGCTCGGCTCGTACACGCCCGGCATCGGCTGCGACGGCGTGTCGGCGCGGATCACCGTGAAGCCGGGGATGGCAGACGGATGGATGCCTTCTTGCGGGGTCAGCCGGGTGACCAGCGCGGCCAGCTCGGCTTGCTGTTGATCGAGGTTCGGGAGCTCGGGGGACATGGACTCGGAAACGACGGCTGCGTGCATGACTGCGGCCTCGGGGACGATCGGGCTATCTTCGATGCTCGATTATCGGCGCACCCCCGCGTGTTGTCCCTGGGGGGACGCCAACGTTTGCAGGATCGGGCAACAAATTCCCAGGAATTGGCGAGGTCCGGAATTCACCTGGCCAGCTTCGGTGGCCTGCGGCGCCGGGGGAAGGGTTGGATCCCGTCGACATGGGGCGGCCGCGCTTCAGAGATTTCGATCCGCGGACGGATCGAAATCTCTGGCGAGCCTTGCGCGCCGGAGGGCTCGGCGTCACGGGTGTCAGTGCAGCCTTCCAACCTCACCAGCCGCCGAGCCACAAACCGTCGCGCGGCGGCGGCCGCCAAATGTCGACGGGATCCAACCCTTCCCCCGACACCGCCGATACCGAGGTGGCGCCTAAGATTCCGCCTCAGCTTTTTTCTTCCACGCCAAACAATCTTTTCTTCTCGCCGTCATCAAGCAGCTTCCACTCCCCGACGGGCAACTCCCCGAGGTCCAGGCCGCCGACGCGGCTGCGGTGGAGGGTTTCGACGTGGTTGCCGACGGCGGCGAACATGCGGCGGGCCTGGTGGTAGCGGCCTTCGGTCAAGGTCAGGCGCGCTTGTCGGGGGCCGAGCACTTCGAGGGCCGCGGGTGCGAGCGGTTCGCGCTCGGATTCGAGCATGAGCTTGCCGCTTGCGAAGATCTTCACTTCATCGCCGCGCAGGTCGCGAGCGAGCGTCGCTTCGTAAACCTTGGGCAGCTTGGATCGAGGCGCGACGATCTTGTGTAACAACTTGCCGTCGTCGGTCATCAACAACAATCCGGTGGTGTCGCGATCGAGCCGCCCGACGGTGGCGACAATGGGATCGCGATAGCGAAAGCGCGTCGGCAGTAAGTCATAAACGATCTGGCCGGGATCGGTCGTCGAGCACGTGAAGCCGGTCGGCTTGTGCAACATGATCAACATGCCGTGCGGCGGATCGAGCGGCTCGCCGTCGATCAACACTCGCGCATGTTCGACCTTGTCGTCGGAGTACAGCACCTCGCCGTCGACATCGGTGATGCGACCTTCGCGGAAGATCGCCGTCACTTCCTTGCGACTGCCATAGCCGAGATTGGAAATGAGCTTGACCAGTCTCATCGAGCGCCCTTCCTCGAACGAACCGCAGCGATGATTTTATAACCATGCTGCTGCACGACCGTGCGCACGGAATCGAAGCTGTCGCTCAGCACTTGCTCATAAGGCAGATGTCGATTCGCCACCAGCCACAACGACCCGCCCGGCCGCAGCGAATCCGCGGCGACGGCGATGAAACGTTTGCCGATGTCGGGCCGATCGATGCCGCGCTGTGCGTGGAACGGCGGATTGGTGACGATCACATCGTATTCATCGGGCAAGCCGATGCTCACGTCGTGCCAGCGATAGTTCAACGTCGCGCGACCTTCGAACGATTTCAAATTCACGCGCGCCAGCTCCAACGCGCGATTCTCCGCTTCGTAAACATCGAGCGTCGTGACGCCAGGACAGCGCGTCAGCAGCTCGGATGAGAGATATCCAAATCCAGCACCGAGATCCGCCGCGCGTCCGCTCAGCGATGCGGGCAAATGTTCGGCGAGCAACGACGATGCTACGTCGATGCGATCCCAAGCAAAGATGCCGGGCCGGCTGACGAAGCGCCCATCCTCGATCGGGCGCACGGCGTCGAGCTGCTGCCATTCCATGACCAGCGACGCGTTGAGTCGCGCCATCGATGCCGTCCAGAACACGCGGCATTTGTTTTTGCTCATCGACTCGACATCGCCGGTGAGCTTGGCGAGGTCACCCTCGGTCGAGCGCGCGCCCTCGTCGTTGCTTTGGCTGACGACCACTCGCCCGCCCGGCTTGATCATCGCCACGGCACGCGCCAACAAAGCTCTCGCCTCGTCACGCTGACGCGGCGGCAGGATCAACACCAAGTCATATGTTTTCTGCGCGTTCGCGACGTTGACGGCGAAGCCCGCCTGCACCAATGCATCGGCTTCGGGCTTGAAGCTTTGTTCGCACACCAGCCCCGGCAACGGCTGTTGACGCAACGGCCAACCGTCGCGCGCGCGAAGAAACATCGCGGAAGCGCCAGGCGAGGGCCACGCCAAGCGGCCCTCGGTGAATGGAAGGAACAGAGTTTCGAGCGCTGGGTCGCCGCGATCAGCCGGCATGTGCTTGCAACAACTTCTCGGTTGCCGCGAGCAGCACGCAGACCGCGACGCCTTCGGCCGCCTGCGTCACTTCCGGCAGCTCCGGAAAGCTCGGCGCGATACGAATGACGCGATCGTTCGGATCCTTGCCGAGCGGATGCGTCGCACCCGCCGGCGTCAGCTCCACGCCCGCTTCCTTCGCCAGCTGCACGACGCGCTTGGCACAGCCGTCGAGCACTTCGAGCGAAATGAAATATCCGCCTTTCGGCCGCGTCCAGCGAGCCACGCCGGTGTTTGCCAGTTCCTTGTCGAAAATATTCAGCACACTCTCGAACTTCGGCGCGAGGATGTCGCGGTGACGATCCATCAGCGCCGCGATGCCGCCGTTGCTGTTGAGCAAACGAATGTGACGCAGCTGGTTCACCTTGTCGCCGCCGATCGTGCGCATGCTCATATTCTTCAGATACCACGCGGCGTTCTCTTTAGAGCCCGTGAACAGGCCGACGCCGGCGCCGGCGAATGTGATCTTCGAAGTCGAACCGAAGATGAATGCGCGATTCGGATGACCATGACGCGCGCAGGCGGCATCGATGTTTGCAATCTCGACGCGCTCGGCGGTGAGGTGATGCACGGCGTAAGCGTTGTCCCAGAACAAACGAAAGTCGCGCGCGGCCGTCGGCATTTTCGCGAGGCGCTCGATGGTTTGATCCGAATACACGGCGCCGCACGGGTTGCTGTACTTCGGCACGCACCACATGCCTTTGATCTGCGGATCGGCCGCGACCAGCTTCTCGACCGCGTCCATATCCGGGCCGGTCTCCAGCATCGGCACGGTGATCATCTCGATGCCGAACTGCGCGCAAATAGAGAAGTGCCGGTCGTAGCCGGGCACCGGACAAATGAACGCCACGCGCGATTCGCGCGACCAGGGCTTGTCGCTGTCGATCGTGCCTTTGAGCATCGAGTAGACGACCGCGTCATGCATCAGCGCCAGGCTGGCGTTGTCGCCGAGGATCACTCGGTCGGCCGTCACGCCGAAGATCGGCGCCAGCTGAGCGCGAAGTTCGGGCAAGCCTTGCAGCTCGCCGTAGTTGCGCGTGTCCACGCCAGCGGCCATGTAGTCGGCGCCAGGCAGAGTCAGCAGCTCGTTGCACAGGTCCAGCTGACGCGAGGACGGTTTGCCGCGGGTCAGGTTGAGTTTCAGTTTGCGCTCGGCGAACGCCTGGTAGCGGCGGCTGATGTCCTGGTGACGGGCGCGCAGTTCGTCGGCGCCCAGGGCGGTCAGAGTCTGGGTTGGCATCGGGAAAAGATCCGGGAGTGGGTTCGCGGGCGGATCTTAACGATTTATCGCGCCGGTTGCTGGCCTTGTATACAGGCGAGCCGGAGTAAACTCGCGCGCATGACATCGATTCTCGTCGTCGGCGCCGGCGCGGTCGGAGCGCTGTTCGGTTCGGCCCTGGCCCGCAGCGGCGCGCAGGTGTCCGTGGTCTGTCGCTCGGATTTCGAGGTCGTCCAGCGCGACGGCTACGACATCCTCAGTCCCACATTAGGTAATCATCGCTTCCGGCCGCACGCGGTCTATCGCGAAGTCGCGGACTGCAAAGCGCCTCCGGACTACCTGATCCTGACCGTCAAAGTGCTCCCCGGCGTCGATCGCGCGGCGCTGATCCGGCCGGCGGTCGGGCCCAACACCGTGGTCGTATTGATCGAGAACGGCGTGGACATCGAAGCGGAAATCGCCGAAGCGTTTCCGCGCACTGAAATCCTGAGCGGGCTCGCGATCGTCGGCGTCGGCCGCACCGCCGCCGGCAAGATCCATCATCAATCGATGGGCTCGCTGAACCTGGGCCGCTATCCGAGCGGCAACTCACCGGCAGCGGATCAGTTCGCAGGCTTGCTCGAAGGCGGCGGCATCGGCTGCAAGGTGATCGATAACGTCGTCACCGCGCGCTGGCAGAAGGCGGTGTGGAACGCGACCTTCAATCCGATTTCCATCATGGGTGGCGTGCTCGATACCGCCACGATCCTCGGCACCGATCAATCGCGAGCATTCGTGCGCGCGGCGATGGAAGAGGTGTGCGCGACGGCCGCGGCGGCGGGTCATCCTCAGCACCCGCAGGTCATCGATCAGTTCATCGCGGGCACGCTGAAGATCCCCGCGTACAAAACCAGCATGGCGCTGGATTACGAGAACGGCCGGCCGATGGAAATCGAAGCGATCCTGGGCAACACCGTGCGCGCCGCGCGCAAGCACGGCGCGGCCACACCCATTCTCGATTCGCTGTATGCGCTCGCGAAAATGATCGAGGCGAAATCGAGCGCCGTTAAATAGATCAGGTGCCGGAGGCTTTCTTGCGCGCCTTGGGCGGCTGCTTCACGGCGTGCAGCACATTCTCGGCGACTCGCTGCATCCAGCCGCCGGAGTACAGCATCATCTTCAGGGTGTGCAACAACACCTGGCCGGGGCCTTCGACAGCCAGGCGGCAGTCCTCTTCGATCTTGCAGTTTTGCATTTCGAACAGGCCGTTGCCTTCGATGACCAGGTTCGTGTCCTTGAAGTGGCATTCCACGAACGACTTGCCGTCGAGCACCACGCGCTGCCCGTCAAAGGTTTTACCGCGTACCGTCTTCATGATGATGTCTTGTTGGCAGCTCGAGGCCCGCAAAAGAGAGAGGCGTCTTTCTACACGAATGCGCCGGCTCTTGCACGGCCCAACGCGGTAGGTAAAGCTGCCGGCGCATGCGCTTATGTAGATTCGATACCGACAGGCTGGGAGTGCTTCGCGGCGACCGCATTGTCGATGTGACCGCAGCCCTCGACTCCATTCCCGCGGTCCGCTGGCCGCTCGATCCGGGCGATCTGCTGATCTCGAACCTGGACCGCCTGCGCGGCATGATCGAGCAGCTCGCCAACGAGGGAACATCGCGCCACCTCGCCGACTGCGCGCTCAAGAGCCCGGTCGCCAATCCGAGCAAGATCATCGGCGCGCCGAAGAACTATTCGGAGCCGGGCAACACCGAGCTGCTGGTGAACACGCTGGAGCGCGACGGCTTGTTCATCAAAGCGTCGACCGCGGTCGGCGGGCCGTCCGACGGCATCGAGCTCACGATGCGCGATCGTGAAGTGATTCACGAAGTCGAGCTCGCGGCCGTGATCGGCTCCTGGTGCCGAAATGTCACGCGCGAGCGGGCGCTCGATCACGTCATCGGTTACACGGTGGCATTGGATATGACAGTGCGCGGATCCGAAGACCGCGGCTTACGTAAATCGCCCGACGGTTATTCGGTGCTCGGGCCGTGGCTGGTGACGCGCGATGAAGTCGCCGATCCAGGCTCGCTCGGACTGTGGCTGCAGGTGAATCATCAGCCCCGCCAGCGAGGCAATACCCGCAACCTGGTCAACGATCTGCCGAGGCTGATCGAATATGCCTCGTCGTTTTGCACGCTGTATCCGGGGGACATCATTCTCACCGGCACGCCGACCGGCATCGGACCGGTGGTGTCGGGAGACATCATCGATGCCGGGGTGGTCGGCATCGGCTCGATGCGCGTGGAAGTGCGCTGAGCCCTCGAGTGAAAGGGGGGCTGCCTTTCGGCAACCCCCGCGGCAATACCGCTAATTATTATTTATTTCTTTTTACGCGGCTGCTTGGCCGCTTTCTTCGATCCCCCCGAGCGCGTCTTTACCTTCTTGCTAGCTTTCTTGGCGGACTTCTTGGCACCCGCGCCTTTGGACGCTGGGGCCTTTTTCTTGCCCGCCTTCTTACCTGCCTTCTTCTTAGCAGGCATCTTGCTGGACTTCTTGGCCGGCGGCGGAGACTTCTTCTTCGCCGGAGCCTTCTTCGAAGGAGCCTTTTTAGCCGGGGCTTTCTTGGCCGGAGCTTCCTGGGCCGGAGCCTCGTCGGCGGGCGGTGCCTCGACCGGAGGCGCTTCCTGCGCAGGAGCTTCTTTCGGCGGAGCTTTCTTGCGCGGCGCCTTCTTGGCCGGAGCCTTTTCTTCAGGCGCCTTGTCCGCCGGAGGTGCATCCTCCGCGGCCGGCGTCTCCTGATCTTCGACCACCGGCGCCGGCGTTTCCGCCGCGGCCGCCTTCACCTTCTTCTGTTTCTTCGGCTTCGGCGCTTCGAGCGTGCGCGCCGCCGTGGCGTGCGCCGCGAACAATGCGCCCTGCGGGTCGACCGCCTGCACGATCCAATCGCCGCCCGGGACTTCCATCGGGCCGTTCACCACCTGACCGCCGGCCGATTTCACTTTGCGCGCCACCTGGTGCACGTCCTTGACCTGCACGTAGCTCAGCCAGGACGGCGCCGGACCGCCATTCATCGGTTTGAACATCCCACCCAGCTTGCGGCCTTCGAGACCATAGATCATGTATGTGCCCTGTTCGCCCATGTCGTGTTCTTCCATTTTTTGCCAACCAAACAACGACGAGTAGAAGTCGAACGCGGCTTGGTAGTCGCCGGTCATCAACTCGTGCCAGGAGTGCTCGCCGGCTTGCGGCGGCGTGATGGTGCCGTAGTCCTCGGCGGATTCATACACACCGAAGGTGGCGCCAAACGGGTCTTTAAGCACCGCGTAGCGGCTGCCGCTGGAGAGACTGTCGATGTCCTCCACCAGCGTGGCGCCCAGTTCCTGCGCCTGCTTTACGGTCTTTGCGACATCGCCGGTGCCGATGTATGGCACCCAATGCGGAGCCATGCCGCCGTTAACCGGCTCGGTTGCACCGATGGGCCCGCGCCTGGCGGCAAACATGACGTAAGAGGAGTCCTCTTCCCAGGGCTGGCTCTTCCAGCCGATCGCCTTCCCATAAAACGCGTGGGCGGCATTTGCGTCCGGCGTCTTCAGCTCGTGCCAGACGAATTGCCCACGGACACTCTGATCTGCCATCGCGATCTCCCTCGATGAGAATTCTTGGTTGGATCAAGTGAGGCTCATTGAATTGCGGCTGAGCATACTCCGCTCGCTGCTACAAAAGTAGTCAACGCACTCCAAACATTCTCACATTCGTTACGGATGATTAGAATTACAACTCATGACCACCACGCCTGATGCACGGCTCGGCCGCCGCACATTCCTGGGCCTCGCAGGCTTACTGGCAATCGTCACGTCGCTGCCCACCCTGGCAGCGGACGCAGCGCCGTTGCAGATCTGGTTCATCCGCCACGGGGAGAGCGAGATCAATCTGCCGGGTCCGAAAGCTCAGCCCGACGACGGTGTGAGTTATCCGTTAACTCGCAAAGGCATCGAGCAGGCCCGCGCGCTGGTCGCTTCGCTGCAGGGCGTGCCCATTACGCAGATCTATAGCAGCACTCGGCTGCGCGCCATTCAGACTGCGGATGCGCTGGCGTTCGATCGCGGCCAGACTGTATCGCTGGCGCCGGAAGCGGTGGAGATCGATGTCGGTCCGCCGCCCGCCTCGCCCGACGAGGCGCGGGCCCTGCACACGGAGCTGGTGAACAAGTGGTTCGTGGAGAAGGACCTGGATGCGCACATCGGCGGCGGCGAGAGCTTCGCCGACGTGCAGCGCCGCTTCCTGCCTTTTGTGCGGGAAGTAATGAACCGACACGCGCTGGACTCCGGCGTGATCATCATCGTCTCGCACGGTGCAACGCTCGGATATATGGTGCCGGTGCTGGCCAGCAATGTGCCGTCGGATTTCGCCTTGCGTCATCCGCTGCCGAACACCGGCATCATCAAGACCGAGCTGCGCGACAGCCGCTTGTTCTGCATCGACTGGGCGGGCCTCGCCCAGTTCGAATGATCCTCGTTTGAAACTATCGGGCGGCGAACGCAATGACGCGGAAACTGATCTGGATGCTGGTGGCGCTCATCGGCGCGTTTGCGATCGGCGGCATCGCCCTGCATCGTGGCGAGACCATCAATGCAATGTGGATCGTGGTCGCGGCGGTCTGCATCTACAGCCTGGGCTATCGCTTTTACAGCGCGTGGATCGCCGCCGAGGTGCTCAGCGTCGATGGCACACGTGCGACGCCGGCAATCCGGCTGAACAATGGCCGCGACTTCGTGCCGACACATCGCTGGATCGTGTTCGGCCATCACTTCGCCGCCATCGCAGGCCCCGGTCCGCTGATCGGACCGACGCTTGCGGCGCAGTTCGGTTACTTGCCGGGAACGATCTGGATCCTGATCGGCGGCGTGCTCGGCGGCTGCGTTCAGGATATGACGATCCTGTTCATGTCCACGCGCCGCAATGGCCGCAGCCTCGGGCAGATGGCACGCGATGAGCTCGGGCCGCTCGGCGGTTTCGCAGCGATCCTCGGCACGCTGACCATCATGATCATTCTGATCGCGGTGCTCGGGCTGGTCGTGGTCAATGCGATGAAGCACAGCCCGTGGGCCACCTCGACGGTGTTCGCAACCATTCCGATCGCGGTGCTGATCGGCTTGTACCTGCGCAATATCCGGCCCGGCCGGGTGCTGGAAGGATCGTTGATCGGCCTCGCGCTGCTGCTGTTTGCGGTAGCCGGCGGCGGCTGGATCGACTCGCACCCGACGCTGCGCGCAATGTTCGATTTCGACGGCCGTCCGCTCGCAGCGTTCGTTATCGCTTACGGCTTCATCGCCGCAGTGCTGCCGGTGTGGCTGCTGCTCGCGCCTCGCGATTATCTGTCGACGTTCCTGAAGCTCGGCACCATCCTGCTGCTGGCGATCGCGGTCGTGATCATGCGGCCGGAGATTCACATGCCGGCGGTCACCAGGTTCATCGACGGCTCGGGGCCGATCTTCGGCGGCGCGCTATTTCCGTTCGTATTCATCACCATCGCCTGCGGCGCGATCTCGGGCTTTCACGCGCTGGTCGCCAGCGGCACGACGCCAAAACTCATCGGCAACGAAGCCGATGTGCGGATGATCGGCTACGGCAGCATGATGCTGGAGTCGGCGGTGGCAGTGATGGCGATGATCGCCGCGACGCTGCTCGAACCGGGCGTGTACTTCGCCATCAACAGCGGCCCCGGCGTCGTCGGCGCGACGGCGGACGCAGCGGTCTCGACGATTTCGAGCTGGGGCTTTCCAGTGACCGTCGAGCAGATGCAATTCCTCGCCAAAGAGATGGGCGAGTCCACCTTGTTCGCTCGCACCGGCGGTGCGCCGTCGCTCGCAGTCGGCATGGCGAGCATCTTCTCCAGCGCGTTCGGCGAGAGCCTGCTGGCGCTCTGGTATCACTTCGCGATCATGTTCGAGGCCGTGTTCATCTTGACCACGCTCGATGCCGGCACTCGCGTCGGCCGCTTCATGCTGCAGGATGCGCTCAGCCATGTATGGAAGCCGATGGGCGAAACTTCGTGGTATCCGTCGGTGCTGATCGCCAGCGGCCTGATCGTCGCCGGCTGGGGTTATTTTCTATACATCGGCGTGGTCGACCCCAACGGCGGCATCAATATTCTCTGGCCGCTGTTCGGCATCGCGAATCAATTGCTCGCCGGCATCGCGCTGTCGGTCGCGACCGGCATCCTGATCAAACGAGGCAAGTTGCGATATTCATGGGTGACCGCCGCACCACTCGCGTGGCTCGCGATCGTGACCACGGCCGCGTCGTGGGAAAAACTCGTCTCGGATGATCCGCGCATCGGCTTCCTGGCTGCTGCCAATCAGCTCGCCGATAAACTCGCGTCAGGTGTGCTGAAGCCAGAGCAAGCGGCGGTGGCGCCGCAGCTCATCTTCAACCAACGCCTCGACGCCGGGCTGGCTGTGCTGCTGACCGCGATCCTGTGGGTCGTGATCCTGGACATGCTGCGCATGAGCTTGCGCGCGGTCCAGGGCAAGCCGGTGCCGCCGAATTCCGAAGCGCCTTACGTAAAGGCGAGCCCGGAGAGCGCATGATCGCAAGATCGCTGGCCGTGTTTTGGAGCGTGCTCCGCTCGCTGTCCACGGACGATGCCTACGATAAATATCTGGCTCATCACATCTCGGTTCATGCGGATGTGCCGCCGATGAGCCGGCGTGCGTTTTATATGAGGCAACAGCAGCAGAAGTGGACCGGCGTTTCGCGCTGCTGCTGAGCCAATGTCCGTAGGCCAATGCGCACAAATTCACAGTTCGCGTTCTTTGCGCCGCAAAATCCGCAACTGAACCGGTCCGCTGAACGAACTGCGCTGACACGGACTTTGTCGGCAGGCCGCGACGCTTCTTGTCGGAATGTTTGACACGTTTTCGCGGCCTGTGTAATTAACCGCAGCTCGTTATTCAGTTACGTCTAGGAGAGCCGCCATGGCTTTGTGGAAAGATCAATACGGCAGGGAACAGAACACCCCGGATCCGGCACCGGAAAAGCCCGCGGCCAGCGTCGCGAACATCGAACCTGCCCGCAGCGCGCCGGCGCCGCGCCCGGCTCCGATGGGCGAAGCCAAGGAATCCGTGCTCGCGGCCGGCCTCACCATCGAGGGCAAGATCGAAGGTTCCGGCAATGTTCGCGTCGCCGGCAACTTCAAGGGCGACATTCATGTTCAGGGCAACCTGACCATCGAGCAGGGCGCCAAGATCACCGGCAGCGTCCGCGCCAACACCGTCATCATCAGCGGCGAGCTGGAAGGCAACATCGACGCCGCGACTCGCGTCGAGCTGCTGCAGACCGGCGTGCTGAACGGCGACCTCAAGGCCGGCTCGCTCACCGTTGCGGCGGGTTCTCGCATGCGCGGTCGCGCGGAATTCGGTTGGGACGAGAAGGGCGGCAAGTAGGACGCGCCTGAATGAGTACGGGACGCGTGGCCCTCACGGGCAAAACGCGCATCTGCCCGCACTGTAAGTCCACGATTCTCGAAAGCGCGAGCGTCTGCCCGGCTTGCCAGCATCACCTGCGCTTCGACCCCAAGGCCATTGCCGAGCGCCGCGCACAGGCGACGTTCTCGGCCTTGCGGGTCGAAGGTGCCTTCCGGCATCCGCCGGAAGGCGATGCTTGGGAATACTCGGTCGTGGTCTCGGTGCGGAACGATCGCGGCGAGGAAGTGGCGCGCAAAGTCGTCGGCGTGGGTGCGCTCAACGCCAACGAGGGCCGCACCGTCATGGTGTCGGTTGACGTGTATAAGCCGCCGGAGAAATGACACGCTCGCCTCTCGAGCGTGTCATCGAGCTCGTCCTCGCCGGCAAGGTGCGCGTAAGCAAGAGACTAGTGATTTAGAACGTTGAATAAAGCGCAATGCGCGCAGAGACCGGTTTGTTACCGGCTCCTATAATCGCCCTCGCCTATCAAGCGCCATTTAAGGCCAGGGGAGATCGTCATGAGTGTGCCGTTGTACGAAGCCTCGATTCCGAC
>CAMLEO010000050.1 GCA_946478975.1 uncultured Steroidobacter sp. | reverse complement strand
GCTTTGCTCATGACGATGCGCTGAGTTCGGCGACGAAATCGTAAGTATCGCCGCGATAGAACGATTGTGAGAATTCGACGGCACGGCCGTCTTTGAGAAAGCCAACGCGTTCGACCAGGAGTCCGGCATCGCGTTCATGCGCTTTGAGCAAGGTGGCCTGCTCCGCTCCCAACAACACTGCACGCAATCGTTGCAAGGCGCGCACGGGACGATTGCCGGTGCGTTCCAGCGCTTCATACAACGATGTTTCTACGGATTCGACCGATGACAGGCAGTCCGCCAGCACGGTCGCATATTCCAACGCCATGGGCGCGTCGTCCGCATAACGAATGCGATGAAATCGATACACCGGCGTGCCGGGGCTCGAACGCAGCGTCAACGATTCTTCCGGCGTCACGGTGCCTGCCGCGCGATTGAGCCAGACACTGTGGGGTTTGCGGCCGCGTGCGCGCATGTCTTCGGAGAATGATGTGAGCTTGGAGAAGTTTTTCTCGACGCGATTGCTGACGAAGGTGCCGGAGCCTTGTTTGCGGATCAGCAGCCCTTCGTCGACCAGGCCGTCGATCGCCTTGCGCACGGTGATGCGCGACACCGCCAGGTCCTCCGCCAGATCGCGCTCCGGCGGCAGGGCGTCGTCCGGACCGAGGATGCGGTTTTCGATCGCCAGTCGCAGCTTCCGCTGCAGCTGCTGGTACAGCGGCAACGAGCTCGCTTCATCGAGCGGCCGCAAATGCTCAGTCAGCGCGATCAATTCCGTCTCCTGGGCACCCATCGTGGGTGCGATTGCGACTCAAGATGCCATCCTGGTATTACCAATGCAATACCAATGAACGATTTATTTGACCTGGCCTGGTGCATAACTCGCTGGCAAGGCTGCAAAAATGGGGCAGGAAAAAATAATGGTATTAACGGGGCTTGGCATTTGCGAGTGACTGGTACTATATTGGACCCATATTGGTCCGATCTATAAACAACAGGGGTAGGGAGCATATGAGTAAGCGAAGCACTCTGATCGGCGCCGCCGTTGCGCTGGCATTGCTGAAGCAGGCCGCGCCCGTGCAGGCGCAAGCCACCCAGACGAGTAAAGCGGGTGGGGGCGAGATCGAAGAAGTCGTAGTCACGGGCATCCGCGCCAGCTTGCGCGAATCGTTGGAGACCAAGCGCGAAGCGGTCGGCGTCGTCGATGCGCTCACCGCGGAAGACGTGGGCAAGTTTCCCGATAAGAATCTGGCCGAAGCCCTGCAGCGCGTGCCGGGCATCGTGATCAATCGTGAGTTCGGCGAAGGCGAGCGCGTCAACCTGCGCGGCACCGGTTCGAACCTCACTCGCACCCTGTTGAATGGTCATGCCCTGGCCACGGCCGACTGGTTCATTCTGGATCAGCTCAACAGCACGCGCAGCTTCAATTACCTGATGCTGCCGGCCGAAGTCATCGGCCAGGTGCAGGTCTTCAAGTCGCCGCAGGCGGACTTCGAAGAAGGCGGCATCGGCGGCACCATCAACGTCGGCACGCGCAATCCACTCGATATGAAGTCGATGACGACGTATCTGTCGGCGCAGGGCGCGTACACCGAGACGGCGGACAAGTTCGATCCGCAGATGTCGGGCCTGTTCAGCTGGCACAACGACGACAGCACGCTCGGCTTCATGGTCGCGGCTTTGTACCAGGAGCGCAATATTCGCCGCGACGGCGTCGAAGTGCTCGGTTATGAAGACATCGATCCCAGCGCCAACACGCTGCTGTTCCCGTCGCTGATCGGCTCGGCGCTGTTCAAGCAGGATCGCGTCCGCTCCGGCGGCAACTTCGGCCTGCAGTTCCGTCCCAATGACGTGGTCGACATCAACGTCACCGGTTTGTATTCCAAGTTCGAGGCGGACAACACCAACCAGAACTACATCGCGTGGGGCACTCGCGCGCTGGCGGGCGAAGGCGGCCAGCCGGCCTGTCCGCCGACCGGCACGTTGACCAATCGCGTGGTCCAGGACGGCACCGTGGTCGCCGGCCGTGTTTCATCGTCGAACGGCGGCACCTGCGGCTTCGGCGTGGTGTACGACGCGATCCATCGGTTCGCGACTGCCGAGACGCGCAACATCGACTTCGACATGAACGTGAAGCCGAACGAAGATCTCACATTGCATTTCAAAGTGGGCTACACGGATGCCGAAGGCAACACCGACGCCCAGCCGTTCGTCGAGTTCGGCGCACCCGGCGTGTTCGACTATGACTTGCGCGGTAAGGCGCCGAGCGTGCGCTTCGTGCCGAACCGCAATGGCGTTCTCACCGATCCGACCGATCCGAGCGACCTGCCGCTGATCTTCAGCTCGCTGCACCAGATCTTGAACGACGACGACGAGAAGTACGCGTACGCCGATGCGCTAAAGGACCTGCAGATCGGTCCGGTGAAGTCGGTCAAGGTGGGCGCGAAGTTCACCGATCATCAGCGCGACCTGGTGTTCAACGCCACGACCTACGGCGGCTTCCACGTGCCGCTGAACATGACGCCGGGCACCGTGTTCGCCGGCGGCCAGACGCCCAGCGATTTCCTCGATGGCGTGGGCGGCAATCCGCTGAATCGTTACTGGTCGCCGGACTTCAACAAGGTCGACGACATTCTGTTCGCGAACCTGGCGCACACCTCGCGTGTGTTCTATCCGGCGCAGAGCTTCTCGGTCGGCGAAGAAGCATGGGCCGGTTACGCGATGGCCAACATGGAAGGTGACAAATGGCGCGGCAACGCCGGCGTGCGCTATGTGCGCACCCAGCAAACATCCGAAGGCGCGCAGGTGCGTTCGGACGGCGCGATCGACAATCCGTTCGGCCGTTACAACGCGCTGAAGGTCGAGCGCACGTACAGCGATGTGCTGCCGAGTTTGAACTTTGCTTACGATCTCACTGATCAGTGGGTGCTGCGCTTCGCGGCCGCGAAAGTGATGGCGCGGCCGGATTACACCGACGTCGCCCCGCGTTCGTCGTTGAACATCGGCGCACTCACCGGCAGCTCGGGCAATCCGAACCTCGATCCGTATCGCGCGAATCAGGCCGACGTTTCGCTCGAATGGTATCGAAGCAATGATGCGGTGATCGCCGCGGCGCTGTACTACAAGGACGTCAAGTCCTTCATCACCGATCGTCCGGTGGTGCAGAGTGTGACGATTCAGACCGGCACACCGGCGGCGAGCTGTACGCCGGCGGGCGGCGCGAATCTGTACAACTGCCCGTTCACCATCAACCAGCGCAGCAACGGCGGCGGCGGCAAGATTCAGGGCGCGGAACTGTCGGTGACGCAACCGATCTGGGGCGGCTTCGGCGTGAACGGCAACTACACGTATTCCGACGCCAAGGCCGACAGCGGCGATCCGATTCCGGGCAACTCCAAGGATACGTTCAATCTCGCGGCGTACTTCGAGAATCAGTTGCTGAGCGCGCGCCTGTCGTACACGTATCGTTCCGAGTTCTTCGTCACCTTCGACCGTTCGACGCAGTTGAACCAGAAGGCGCTGGCCTCGGTGGATGCGTCGCTGGTGGTGAACGTGCTGGACAACGTCGCGCTGACGCTGGACGGCATCAATCTCACGGATGAAAAGATCGAGCAGTACGCGACCATCGAGTCGCGGCCGCGCGCGATCTACGAGAACGGCCGGATCTACTACGCCGGCGTGCGGCTGAAGTTCTGAACGTAACCTCGGGCCGCCAGCAGCGGCTGTAGTTGGGGAAGCAAGGGCGCCAGTTGCCGCAGATAGTGGCGATGGCGCCCGATCGAGCGATCGTTCAATTGCTCGGTCACTTGTGCATAGCTCGGCGTCGGTGCATAGCGCCGGTTCCGATGAAAGCTCAGGCATGCTTCCTCGAACGGCAATTCAAGGAAATCCAGCAGGCGTCGTGTTTCGCCCTGCTGGTCCGCTATGAAATTTTCATAGCCCAGGATCAACTCTCGGTTCAAATCGACAGCTGACAGCTCGCGTGCGTAATGCGCGTCGAGATCGGCCACGGCGAGCAGATGATGCACGATGTCCTCGATCCGATAACCGCAGTTGAAACCGTGCGTCATGTTATGCGACAGCATCGACACGCAAACGTCGAGCGGATTTCGCAGCACGCGCACGATCCTCGCCTGTGGAAATGCCATGCGCAGCAGCGGCAGCCAGATCTCGTTGAACGGCATCTTGTCGGTGAAGAACTGCTTTTGACTGCCAGTCAGTCCGTACTGTTCGGCGCGCGCAAAGTAATAATCACGAAAGATCGTCGCGGCCCAGCGGCGGTCGGCAGCGCACACGCGGGCCAGGTTGTCGGGGAACGATTCGGGCCCCGGAAATTGCGCCAGCGAAAATTGTCTCAGCTCACCGATAAACGACAGCTCGCCGCCGGCGCGCACGGCGGAATGACTCGTGAGCACCTGCTCGATCAATGTCGTGCCCGAGCGTGGGAAGCCGACGATGAATACCGGTTGCGGCACGTCGTTGCGCACCGTTGCCTTCGGCAACTCTCGAAGCGTCTCGGCTACGAAGAAACGTTTCAGGCGTGCGAAGAATGTTTCCACGGCTTGCGCGTTGTATGTGAGTCCACCGGCCTCGGCGGCGAGCAACTGCTTGCCGCTCACCAGATCGTTCCAGGCTTCGTCATATCGACCCAGGCGGTCCAGCAGCCGGCCGCGTTCGAGCCGGGCATCGCCGGTCAGTTTGGGCGCGCCGTCGAGAATGGCCAGCGCCTCGGCCGGCTTGCCGACGCGGCTCAAATGATTCGCTCGCAGCAGATTGATGTCGCTGCCGGGCGCGGCCGCGGCGGCTCGTTCGAGCAACTCCCAGGCGCGCGGCATGTCGCCCGTGACTTCGTACAGTTTCGACCAGTGCGCCAATGTTTTCAGATTGTTCGGCTCGCGCGCGTCGGCCTGGGCGAAATATCCCTGGGCCTCGTCGGTGCGGCCCTGCTTCATCAGGTTGAGCGCCAGGTTGGCAAGAAACATCGGCTGCTCGCCGCCGAGCTCGAGCGCGCGGCGGAAGTGCCATTCGCCGGAGGGCAGATCGTTTTGTTCCGACAGCACGGTGCCGAACAGGTTGTGCGCCTGGGCGTTCAGCGGGTTGACGCGCAGCGCGGTGCGCGCCAGCGTATCGGCATCGCCGTGCCGTCTCATGATCAAGAGCAGCTCGGTGAGCTCGTTATAAGCCCAGTCGGTGCGCGGCTCGCGCGTCAGCAGCGACTTGAGTGTTTCCGCCGCGGCGAGCAGATTGCCTGCACGTCGCAGCGTTTGATATTGAGGCCACACAGGATGGCTGGCGGGAGATTGCATGGCGGGCGCTGAATTCATGAAACGATCGTCGCAGCATACTGCCCTCGCTGCGGTCTTTGCACTGGCAGCGTTCGCGCTCGGCGCCTGTAAGCAGGCCGACGCGCCCGCGCCTGCAGCTCGCGATCTTCCGGTGAGTGTCATTCCGGCGCCTGCCAGAATCGAACGAGGGCAGGGCGCGTTCGTCATCAATGCCGCTACGAAACTCGCGTTCGGCGATGGCGCGGCAGGCAAGCGCGTCGCTGATTACTTCAGCGAGCTGGTGCGGAAAACTTACGGCGTTGGACTGGGCGCGAAAGCTGCCAATGCGGACGCCAGCAACGTCATCGAGTTCAAGCTTACGGCCGGCGAGAGCACGTTCGGGACCGAAGGCTATTCGCTGGTCACCTCCGCCAGCCGAGTGGTCGTCAACGCCGGGGACTCTCGCGGCCTTTTATATGGTGCGATCACGTTGTGGCAGCTGATCTCCAAGCAGCCCGATGGACTGGCGCTGCCGGCGGTGACCATCAACGATTCGCCGCGCTTCGCCTGGCGAGGACTGATGCTGGACTCGGCGCGTCACTACCAGTCGCCGGAGTTCGTGCGCCAGTTCATCGATGTGATGGCGCTGCATAAGTTCAACGTGCTGCACTGGCATCTCACCGACGACCAGGGCTGGCGGATCGAGATCAAGAAATATCCGCGGCTCACCGATCTCGGCGCGTGGCGCGTTCCGGCCGGCCAGGCGCCGGCTGCGAATCTCGATCCTGCGACCGGCAAGCCGCAGATGTATGGTGGATTCTATTCGCAGGACCAGGTGCGCGAGATCGTTGCGTACGCCGCGTCCCGCAATATCACGATCGTGCCGGAGATCGATGTGCCCGGTCATGCGAGCGCGGCCATTGCCGCTTATCCCGAGCTTGCGGTTGTGCCGCCGTCATCGGCGCAGGTGCCGGCCGATTGGGGCGTCTATCACAGCCTGTTCAACGTCGAGGATTCGACCTTCCGATTCTTTGAAGATGTGCTGACCGAAGTGACCGCATTGTTTCCAGGTCAATACATTCATGTCGGCGGTGACGAAGCCGTGAAGGATCAATGGAAGGCGTCGCCGCGAGTGCAAGCGCGCATGCGCGAGCTCGGAGTGACGGACGAACATGCTCTGCAAAGTTATTTCATCGCTCGCATGGAGAAGTTCCTGAGCGGCAAAGGCCGCCGCCTCATCGGCTGGGATGAGATTCTGGAAGGTGGGCTCGCATCGAACGCAACCGTGATGTCGTGGCGTGGCATCGACGGTGCGGTGGCCGCCGCGAAGGCTGGGCACGATGCGGTGCTGTCGCCGGCGCCCATCTTGTATTTCGACAATCGTCCGGTGGATGTTCCGGTGCCGGGACGCGGGCGTGTCATCGGCATCGAAGAGGTGTACAAATTCGATCCCATGCCCGCGGCGCTGAATGAAGCCGAGCGCAAGCACGTTCTCGGCGTGCAGGCGAACATCTGGACGGAATATATGCGCTCGCCGGATCGCGTGGAGTTCATGACGTTTCCGCGTGCGGCCGCTGTTGCCGAGATCGCATGGTCATCGCCGGAGAACAAGAACTGGACCGCGTTCGCTGAGCGGTTGCCGGCGCAGCTGGAGCGTTACAAAAGCTTGGGTGTTCGTTACGCCTCGGCGCCTGGAGCGCAGCCGCTGGAAGCGAATCGGCGGACCAGTCACCAGCTGAGTTTGTGCAGCGACAAAATTGCCTTGTCGCTCGAAGACGATGCGCCGGTGTACGGCGAGCGCGCGACGTTCCTGGTCGACATCATGCAGCCGTGCTGGATCTTTAAAGAGGCGGAGCTTTCCAATGTCGGTGCGATCGTCGCCTCGGTGGGGCAGGTGCCGTTCAATTTCCAGATCGGCGATGAGATCAAACAAATCAAGTTCCAGAAGCCGGCCACCGCGGCGGGCGAGCTGGAAATTCGCATGGATGGTTGCGGCGGCGAGCGCATCGCTGTGCTCCCGCTCGCTCCGGCGGCTGCGGAGTTCGGAGTGACCAAATTGCCTCCGGCGACGATTCGGCCCAGGATGGGTAAACATGATCTGTGCTTGACGTTCACGCAAAAAAGCATCGATCCGTTGTGGGTACTCCAATCGGTGGAGCTGAGCAGCGCCGGCGGCGCGCAGGGGTCCGTTCAATGAAGGGTTCGGCTGTAACGCTGCATGCTCCGTTGCGCGGCTGGTGTGCGCCGCTTGATGAAACACCCGACGAGGTGTTCGCACAGCGCCTGCTGGGCGACGGGGTCGCGATCGATCCCACTGGAGATACGTTGTACGCACCCTGCGACGGTGAAGTGATTTCCGTCGCGCCGTCAAAGCATGCGGTCGCTGTGCGGGCGGAGAACGGGGCTGAGATTTTGATGCATGTGGGCATCGATACGGTCGGGCTTGGAGGCAAAGGATTTGAGACGCTCGTGCGACAGGGCGCGCGGGTGAAGAAGGGCGAGCCGTTGTTGAAGTTCGATCTCGACGTGCTCGCGCAGGGTGCGAAGAGTTTGATCACGCCCATCCTGGTGACCAACGGCGACCATTTCGCTGTCGCGAATGTGCGTGCGGATCGCAGCGTTGAAGTCGGCGATGCCATTTGTGAGATTCGAGCCGTTGCCGAGAGCGCTGTCGCGCAGGCAAGTGCGAGCAGCAAGGAAGTGAGCTTGAGCTTTCCCATTGCGCTCGAACACGGCATTCATGCTCGCCCGGCGGCGATGATCGCGAACTTCGCCAAGGCGCAGAGTCTGGAGATCACCGTGAGTGCGAACGGGCGCTCTGCCAACGCCCGCAGCGCGGTGTCGCTGATGGCGCTGGGTGCCAAGCATGGCGATGAGATTTCGATTGCTGCTGCTGGTGAGAATGCCGAGCGCGTGCTCGAACAATTGCAGCAAGCGATATTGAACATTCGTGAGGCGCCGCATGTTACCCCTCATGCCCCTAAGCTCACGCCTGCGCCGGCCGCCGTCAAGGACGAAACATCGCGCGCAGCGCCTGCGAATCGTCTTCGCGGTGTGATCGCGAGTCGGGGGTTGGCCGTCGGTCGGGCTGTCACCTTGAAGGCGGCGGAGATCGCGGTCGTCGAAGCAGGTCGCGGAATTGCTCACGAAAGCGCCGAGTTCGAGCGGGCGCGGGATGAAGTGCGAGCGCGGTTGAATCAACTGGTGCAGCACTCGAAAGGGCCGGCGCAGGAAGTTATCAGCGCCCACCTGGAATTCATTGACGACTGGGAACTGGTCGCCTCCGCCCGTCGCGCCATCTCAAGAGGCAAGAGCGCCGCCTTCGCATGGCGACGCGCCGTCCGCGACAGTGCCGATACATTGCGTGCGCTCGGCGATCAGCGAATGTCCGAGCGCGTCGACGACTTGATCGATCTCGAATCCCAAGTGCTGCTCGCCCTGAGCGGCGCCGCGCCGGCGGCGATACCCGACTTGCCCGAGCGCGCCATCCTCGTTGCCGAAGATTTGAAACCTTCGCAACTGGTCTCCCTCGATGCAAACAAACTCGCCGGCATCTGCCTCGCCGCCGGCGGCCCGACATCTCACGTTGCGATTCTCGCTGCAGCGATGGGCGTGCCCGCACTGGTGGCGCTCGGTTCCACGGTGCTGACGGTGGAAGAGGGTGCCTGGCTGGTGCTCGACGCCGAGCAAGGCAATCTCAGCATCTCGCCGGACCAGGTCGCGCTCGCGGCGGCCGAGCAAACATTGTCGCAGCGTCGTCAGCGTCAGCAAACCGAACGAGCCGCGGCTCACGTCGATTGCCGGACTGCCGATGGCGAACGCATCGAAGTGTTCGCGAACCTGGGTTCGATCGCCGAAGCCCAAGTCGCCGTCGCACACGGCGCGGAAGGCTGCGGACTGTTGCGAACGGAGTTTTTGTTCCTGGAGCGCGAACAGCCGCCGACCGAAGACGAACAACTGCAGCAGTACCAGGGCATCGCGAAAGCATTGGAAGGCCGGCCGCTGGTGATCCGCACCTTGGATATCGGCGGCGACAAGCCCATTCCTTATCTGCCGCTGCCCGCGGAGGAAAACCCCGCGCTGGGCTTGCGAGGTGTGCGCACGAGCTTGTGGCGTCCGGATCTGCTTCGCGTCCAGCTGCGAGCGATCTTGCGAGTGCAGCCGGTCGATCAATGTCGCGTGCTGCTGCCCATGATCACGGATCCCGCCGAGATTCGGGCCGTGCGTCGCATGCTCGATGAGGTGCGACGTGAACTCGGCATCACCGCGCCGGTGCAAGTCGGCGCAATGGTTGAAACACCGGCGTCCGCAGTCATCGCAGGCCGAATCGCGCGCGAGGTCGAGTTCCTTTCGATCGGCACCAATGATCTCACTCAGTACACCCTCGCGATGGATCGCGGGCACGCGGATCTTGCACACCGAATCGACGGTTTGCATCCAGCCGTGTTGAACTTGATCGCAATGACGGTCGATGCTGCCGAGGAGCACGACAAACTCGTCGCGGTCTGCGGCGGCCTGGCGTCGGAGCCGGCGGCGGTGCCGATTCTCATTGGATTGGGCGTACGTGAGTTGTCGGTCGTGCCGACCCTCGTGCCACAAATGAAGAGCTTGATTCGCACACTGACCGTCGAAGCCTGTCGCGCGCTCGCGCAGCGGGCAATCGTGATGGATACGGCCGAAGCGGTGCGAGCACTGGCGAATGAATTCTGCGTCTCCGAGACGCGCGTCGTTTCCTGATCAGGACACGCCATGAAAAACGTGATCACGGGTTTGCAGTCGATCGGGCGGGCGCTGATGCTGCCGATTGCGGTGTTGCCGGTGGCGGCGCTGCTGCTGCGATTGGGGCAGGCGGACTTGTTAGATATGCCTGCCATCGCCGCCGCGGGCGACGCGATCTTCTCCAACCTCGGCTTGTTGTTTGCTATCGGCGTGGCCGTCGGCCTCGCTCGTGAGAATCACGGCGCGGCGGGTCTGGCGAGCGTCGTTGGATATTTGGTGACGACGAAAGGTGCAGAAGTGCTGATCGCCGTGCCGCCGGATGTCACGGCGGATCTCGCCGGCCGCGCCCGCGACCTCGCAATGGCCGCATTTCGTACGCGCGAGCTGGCGAAGCTGAGCGTGCCGGCTGGGCTGTTGTCCGGCTTGATCGCGGGCATGTTCTACAACCGCTACAGCGATATTCGGTTGCCGAGCTACCTCGCCTTCTTCGGCGGCCGGCGCTTTGTTCCAATCGCGAGCGGCACGGCGGGCATCGTGCTCGCGCTTGGCTTCGGCTACGGCTGGCCCGTGCTCGAACGCGGCATGGACGCCGTGAGTCACGGGGTGCTCGGGTCCGGATCGATCGGTTTGTTTGCCTATGGCGTGCTGAACCGCGTGCTGATCATCACTGGCTTGCATCACATCATCAACAGCATGGCGTGGTTCCTGTTGGGCGACTACCAGGGCGTCACCGGCGATTTGAAACGTTTCTTCGCCGGCGATCCGAGCGCCGGCGTGTTCATGTCCGGGTTCTTTCCGGTGATGATGTTTGGACTGCCGGCGGCGTGTCTCGCCATGTATCGGACTGCGAAGCCCGAGCGGCGGGCGGCGGTGGGCGGCATGTTGTTCTCGATGGCGCTGACGTCGTTCCTGACCGGCGTCACCGAGCCGATCGAGTTTTCTTTCATGTTTCTGGCGCCGGTGCTCTACGCCATTCATGCAGTGCTGACCGGCCTCGCGTTTCCGCTGATGCAGTATCTGAACATTCACCTCGGCTTCGGCTTCTCGGCGGGCTTCTTCGATTACGTGTTGAACTTCAAACAGGCGACTCAGCCGCTGCTGCTGATTCCGTTCGGGCTGGTGTACTTCGGTTTGTATTACGGGGTGTTTCATTTCTTTATCGTGCGGTTCAACCTGGCGACGCCGGGTCGCGAGGTTGAAGACGCGCAGCCGCGGGGCGAAGCGACGACGCAGGACGATTCGATCCAGGGCTGGATTCGCGGGTTGGGCGGCGCCGGCAATCTGGTCACGGTCGATGCGTGCACCACGCGCTTGCGCCTGGCGATTCGCGATCAGACCGTCGTTAATGAAGCAGCGCTCAAATCGCTCGGCGCACGCGGTTTCGTGCGGCCCTCCAAAGAAACATTGCAGGTGGTGGTGGGCCCGATTGCCGATCAACTGGCGTCGTCGATTCGCGCTGGCCTGAAGCTGCCAGTGGCGGGCAAGGGCGATGTGAATGCCGATGTGAATATCGAAGACATGGCCCGAGGACTGATCCATTCCCTCGGCGGAGCAGCGAACATTCGCGAGCTGCGCCTCGCGGCCAGTCGACTTTGTTTCAGTCTGAACGAGGGCTCGGTCCCGGGCCGCCCCGAGCAAGTGTCCGGGGTCCGCGGCATAGCTCGGCCGGCGCCGAACAGCCTGCATGTCCTCGCTGGACCGATGTCGGCGGCACTGTTCGCGGCGGTGGATCGGCTCCGCACCCAAGCCTGAATAGTCGCCTGAATATTGGCCAGGGCGCGGCTTTCCCCGAGCCGCGCTCTCTGGCATGCTGACAACGTTGTCACATAACGATCCGATCCGGGGGAACCGATGATGAATTCGACCAGCGGCACAGGACCGCAATCGACCGCTGCGCCCTATTCGGGGCCGAACTACCTGCCGGCACTGGTGGTGCTCACCTCGTTGTTTTTCATGTGGGGCCTGATCACCTCGCTGAACGACATCCTGATCCCGCACCTGAAGGCGATCTTTACTCTGAGTTATGTGCAGGCCTCGTTGATTCAGTTTTGTTTTTTCGGCGCCTACTTCGTGATGTCGCTGCCCTCGGGCTACCTGGTCGAGAAGCTCGGTTATCGCTACGGCATCATCATCGGCCTGTCGACGGCAGGCATCGGTTGCCTCGGTTTCTATCCGGCAGCCTCGGCGCAGTCTTATCCCTTGTTCCTCGCCGCCTTGTTCGTGCTGGCCTCGGGCATCACGTTGTTACAAGTGGCCGCGAATCCTTATGTATCGGTGCTCGGCCCGCCGAAGACCGCCGCCAGCCGTCTGAATCTCACACAAGCATTCAACTCCCTGGGTACGACGATCGGACCGTATCTCGGCTCGGTGTTCATCCTGACGGTGGCGACCGGGGTCGCACTCGACAAGTCCAAAGAGATCGCGACGGTGCAGGGGCCGTACCTGGTGCTCGCCGGCCTGCTGTTCGCGATCGCGGTCGTGTTCTCGCAGTTCAAGCTGCCAGTCGTGACCGGCACGGACGCGACTACCGCGGCCGCGGACGATCACAACGTGCCGAGCGTTTGGAAACATTCGCACCTGGTGCTCGGCGCGATCGCCATCTTCACGTACGTGGGGGGCGAGGTCGCGATCGGCAGTTACCTGGTGAATTTGATGGGCCAGCCGGAAGTCGCCGGCCTGCCCGAGAACGTCGCGGCTCGTTATGTATCGTTGTACTGGGGCGGCGCCATGATCGGACGCTTCATCGGTGCAGTCGTGCTTCGCAAAGCCAGGCCCGGCCAGGTGTTGGCCTTCAACGCGGCGTGCGTGATCCTGCTGCTGATCCTGGCCATGAGCTCGGCCGGCAAGGTCGCAATGTATGCAGTGCTGTCCATCGGCCTGTTCAATTCCATCATGTTCCCGACCATTTTCACGCTCGGCATCGCCAGGCTCGGCCGGCACACGGGCGAGGGCTCGGGCGTGCTGTGCATGGCCATCGTCGGCGGCGCCATCATGCCGGTGGTGCAAGGGTTCTTCGCCGACAAGATGGGCCTGCTGACCTCGTTCTTCGTGCCCGCCATCTGCTACGCGTACATCGTGTTCTACGGGCTGAAGGGCCACATCGTGCGCAGCGTGCCGGATGCGGAGATTTCGGCAGCGAACGCCCGCACCAACGTGTGACGGATTTCTCGCTTGAGTAGAGTCGACGAGCGGGCGGATGCATGGACCGATGCATCCGCCCTTGTTGTTGAGTGGCGAGATATTTCCTCGCATGAGAGACTGCCGGCGCGAAGAAGAACTCGCACGGACAACTCATGACGGATGGCAACGGGTACCGCGTAGCAGGAAGCACGCCACAGCGAGGGTTCATCGATAGAGCGCTGCCGCGCTTCGTCAAGCGTGCGGTGGTCGCGCAATCTGTTCTCATTCTCGTCATAGTCTGGGCCTACGCGGCCTGGCGGGTGTACGGCGACAAGGCCGATACGCTCGAATCCGCTCGCCACGAGCTCCGCGCCATCGCTTCCGGCATGTACGTCCACATGCAGGCGGTCCTGAACGACAGCCTGGGCGCGGCCCGAACCGCTGCCGAAGCCATCGACGGCCAGGGCGGCGTGATGGAAGTGCCGGTCGCCAAAACCGCCGAACTGCTGGCGCGGGAGCTGAGCAGCGGCGAGTACGTCCGGGCCCTGTTCGTCGCCACTCCCAATCGATTCGTCGCCGCCGTTCGCAATCACGACATGCAGACGCTGCCCGCGCCGCCCGCATGGCTGCAAGGCGCATTCAACGAGAGTCGGGATGTTTATATCGGCAGCACCATCGGCGACCCGGTTCAGACCTCCCAGCGGGCGATTCCCATCGCGGTTCGAACCACGGACAGCTCGGGTGCAGCGGTGTGGGTCGGCGCACTGTTGGGGGTCGAGGCGCTGGATCAGTTGTATGAACCGATGGCAATCCAGGACGGCGCGCTCAGTCTCACCTCGACCTCCGGCGATCTGCTGTTGCGAGTGCCGATGCCCGCCATCAGTCACAAAGAACAACACCTGCACGTGCGTGGCAGCGCCGTGTACATCGGCTCTGCGTTCACGCCGGACGGCGGCTTCATCGAGGCGCCCAGTCCGTTCGCGGACGGCATATGGATTTATGCCATCCGTCGTATCAGCGGTTATCGGCTCTCGGTCACCGCGGGGCGCGAGAAGTCGGCGATTCTGCAGCAGTGGCACGATCGCACGCGCAGCCTGACCGTCGTGCTGGCCGGCATCTCAGTGCTGTTCATCGCGCTCACCGTGCTGCTGAGACATTTCATCAATCGCCTGGAAGCGGCGAATAACAACCTCGCGCAGCTCAACGCCGAGCTCGAAGATCGAGTCGCGGCTCGCACCACCGAGCTGCAGGAAGCGAATCAGCAGCTCGCGCTCACGAATCAAGAGCTGGAGGCATTCACTGCGTCCGCTTCGCACGATCTGCGCTCGCCGTTGGGCACGATCGCCGGACAAGCCGGCTTGCTCCGCGATGAGTTGCGACACGCGATGACGGACATGATTCGTCAGCGCATCGATCGCATTCAATCCAACGTCATGCGCTCGTCCGAGATCATCGACGGCCTGTTGTCGCTGGCGCGCGTTTCACGGCAGGAATTGTTGAACGAGCGTGTCGATCTCTCGGCGCTCGCACGCAGCATCGCCGAGGATCTGCGGCAGCAATATCCCAAGCACAAAGTCGAGTTCCTGATTGCGCCGAACCTGATCGCTTATGCCGATCCGAGATTGATGAAGAGCCTGCTCGGCAATCTGCTCGGCAACGCTTGGAAATACACCTCGCGCATCTCGAACGCCCGCGTCGAGATGAGCTGCACGCAGGCCACCGGCGGCGTCGTGTTCTCGGTTCGAGACAACGGTGCAGGCTTCGATATGTCGTGCTCGGAGCGCTTGTTCGAGCCATTCCAGCGCATGCACACGGCTGCTGAATTCCCCGGCGTCGGCATCGGGCTCGCGATCGTCTCGCGCATCGTGCGTCGCTACGGCGGCAAGATCACGGTCGACAGCGAACCGGGCCGTGGCGCGATCTTCCGATTCACGCTGCCGGCTGCGGCCGCCGCACGCATGCCGGCGGAGTCGGTGGTCTGAGCGTGCTATGGTTTCAGCTCCCGTGTCGTAGCTGTTGGGTCGTAGCTGTTGGGTCGGAGCTGTTGGATGTCGAACTCGCCCCTGCGCATCGTCGGAATCGGCGGCACGACCAAGGCCGGATCCTCGACGGAAAAAGCGCTGGTCGCCTGCCTCGCGGCCGCCGAAAAACTGGGCGCGAGCACCGAAGTGATCGCCGGCCCCCAACTCGCCGCGTTGCCGCTGTATTCGCCCGAAGAAACCGCACGAACTGCCGAGCAACAGCGCTTCGTCGCCAGCGTTCGCGACGCTGACGGGCTCATTCTCGCCACGCCCGCTTACCACGCCGGCATGTCGGGATTGTTGAAGAACGCGATCGATCTGCTCGAAGACCTGCGCGATGAGCGCCGGCCGTATCTCGATGGCCGTGCGGTCGGCTGCATCGTGACGGCGTATGGCTGGCAGGGAGCGGGGACGACGCTGACTTCGGTGCGCACCATCGTTCACGCCCTGCGAGGCTGGCCCACGCCCTTGGGTGTCACCATCAACACGGCGATTCAGGACGATCGCGTGTCGGTTCAGCTCGAGATGCTGGCCGCCCAAGTGGTCGAGTTCGCCCGGCGCTTCCGGGCCTAGGCGGGCCTGACACGGGTTTACAAGAAATGTCAGCGTCCCGTCAGGATTGCTGAATTACACGTATATCAGTTAGCCCGTACCGCCTCGGCGCGGGAGTACCATTCGCGCCACCCTGGCCGATGCGCGTCGCGCGACTGCGCGCGTGCATGATTTACGTATAAACGGAACGACTCATGTCAGATCGATCCTCCCGCCGCTCGCGACAGCTGTCGTTCGCATTGCATGCGACGCTCCTGATCGCTCTTGCCGCCTGCTCCGGGCAGCAGCCGGGCGCGGCCAAGAAGGCGGGATCGCAAGCGGTCGAAGTGGTCACCGCGACCGCGACCTTGCAGCCGATGGGCCTGGAGATCGAAGCAGTCGGCACGGCTCGCGCCAACGAGTCGGTCGAAGTCACATCCAAGGCGTCGAACACTGTCACCGCGATTCGCTTCAAAGAAGGCGATCGCGTGCACAAGGGCGAAATCCTGGTCGAGCTCGACGGCGCCGAAGCGCGCGCGTCGCTGGCCTAAGCGGAGGCCGCGCTCGCCGAAAGTCAAAATCAATTCAAACGCAGTCGTGATTTGTTCACCAGCAAGGCGCTGTCCGAATCGCAGCTCGACCTGATCGAAGCGACGCTCAAGGGGAATCAGGCACGCGTCGACGTAGCCAAGGCGCGTCTCGCGGACACGATCATTCGTGCGAGCTTCGACGGCAACACCGGCTTTCGACGCGTGAGCGTGGGCAGCCTGGTGAGCCCAGGCTCCGTGATTACGACACTGGATGACGCGACGTTGATCAAGCTCGATTTCACGGTCGCGGAAACTTATATCCATGCGTTGAAAAAGAACCTGCCGGTGGTCGCCGCGACCGCAGGCCTTCCCGGGCGTGAGTTCCATGGCAAGGTGTCGAACCTGGATTCCCGCGTCGACCCGGTGACACGCTCCATCGCCGTGCGCGCCGAGCTGCCGAATCCCAAAGGCGAGCTCCGGCCCGGCATGTTCATGACTGTGCGTTTGCTCGGCGAAGTGGCGCCGGCGCTGCTCGTGCCCGAAGGCGCGATCGTGCCGGAGCAGGGGCATACATATGTATTCGTGCTGGAGAACAACGTCGCCCAGCGTCGCGAAGTGAAGCTCGGCAAGCGCCGCCCCGGCGAGGTCGAGATCGTCGCCGGCCTGCAAGAGCACGAAGTCGTGGTCGCCGAAGGCACGCAGAACCTTCGCGACGGCACCAAGGTGAATGTGCAGCAGGCGCTCGCTGCGAAAGACGACAGGCCGAGCTCATGATGACACTCGGGATCGCACATCCGACGCCGCGCGGCGTGGAGTAATGACGTGAAACTTTCCGAGTTGTCGGTGCGGCGGCCGGTCTTTGCGACCGTCATCAGTCTGCTGCTGGTGATCTTGGGGCTGGTGTCGTTGCAGCGCCTGTCGATTCGCGAGTATCCGGACATCGATCGGCCGGTCGTTTCGGTCACGACCAATTACAGCGGCGCCTCCGCACCGGTGATCGAAACCAAGATCACGCAGGTGATCGAAGACTCGATCGCCGGCATCGAAGGCATTCTGAAAATCGAGTCCGACAGCCAGGACGAACGTTCGCAGGTGCGCATCGAGTTCGACGTCAATCGCGACGTGGACGGCGCAGCTAACGACGTGCGCGATCGCGTGTCACGTGTGCTCGGCAACTTGCCGGAAGAAGCCGATCCGCCGGAAGTGTTGAAGGCCGACGCCAGCGCCGATCCCGTGATGTTCATTCACTTCAGCTCCGACACCATGTCGGTGCTGGAAATCACCGATTACGCCGAGCGCAATTTGATCGACCGGTTGTCGACGGTGCCGGGCGTCGCGCGCGTTTCCATCGGCGGCGGTCGACGTTATTCCATGCGCATCTGGCTGGATCGCCAGGCATTGGCCGCGCGTCAGCTCACAGTCGCCGATGTGGAAGATGCCCTGCGACGAGAGAACGTCGAGCTGCCCGCCGGCCGGCTCGAATCTCGCACGCGTGAATTCTCCCTGCGCACGGTCGTCGGCTTGGACAGCGAGCAGGATTTCCGCGAGCTCGTCATCGCTCGCGGCCAGGACGGTCATTTGATTCGTCTGAGCGAAGTTGCCAACGTGCAGCTCGCCGCCGAAAACGAACGCACGCTCACGAAATACGATGGCGGCGCCGGCGTGTCGCTGACCATCGAGGCGCAATCGAAAGCGAACACGCTGGAGATCGCGCATGGCGTGCGTGCCGAAATCGCCCGCATGCAGGAATCGCTGCCGCGAGGCGCGCACCTCAATGTTTCTGTCGACAACGCGGTGGCCATCGAAGCGGCGCTGCACGAGGTGTTGATCGCCGTCGCCATCGCGCTCGTCTCCGTGCTCGCGGTGATTTATGCCTTCCTCGGCAGCTTGCGGGCGACGTTGATTCCGGCGGTGACGATTCCGGTCTCGATCATTGCGTCGTTCATCGTGATGTATGCGATGGGCTACTCGGTGAACGTGCTCACCCTGCTGGGCCTGGTGCTCGCCATCGGCCTGGTCGTCGACGACGCTATCGTGGTGCTGGAGAACGTGCATCGTCGCGCCGAGATGGGCGAGCCGCCGCTGGTGGCCGCCGTCACCGGCAGCCAGGAAATCGGCTTTGCAGTGATCGCGACCACGCTGACCTTGGCCGCGGTGTTTATTCCCATCTCGTTCCTGCCCGGCGATCTCGGGCGGTTGTTCAGCGAGTTTGGATTTACGCTGGCCGCGTCGGTGCTGTTCTCGGCGCTGGTGGCGTTGAGTCTCGCACCGATGATGGCGTCGAAGCTGCCGGACAGCACCACGCACAGCAATCGTTTTGCCAAGGCGGTGGATCGTTTCTTCCGCCGTCTCGCGCAGGTGTATGAGCGACGGCTGCATTCGTTGATTCGTCGGCCGTGGCTGGTGATCGCCGGCGTCGTGGCGCTCGTGTTGTTGGGTGCGGTGACGTTCGTCACGCTGCCTCGCGAATTCGCGCCGGTGCCGGACGCAGGCCGCGCGTATGTCAACATCGAAGGCCCGGAAGGGTCGAGCTTCGATTACATCGAAGGCTATGCGCGCCGGCTCGAAGCCATCATCTTCAAAGAAAAAGAGAAGTACGGCGACATCGAGCACGTGCTGGTGCGCATTCCGGGCGGGCAGGGCGGAGCGCCCACGGGCGATGTGAATTCGGCGCGTGCGGTGATGATCCTGAAAGACTGGCGCGAGCGAACGCGTTCGGCGCGGGAAGTGACGAACTCAATCGTCAACGAGGCCAGCAAGATGGCCGGTGTGCGAATCCAGGCTGGTCAGCCCGGCAGCCTGGGCCGCCGCGGCGTCGGTCGTCCGTTCGAAGCGGTGCTCGGCGGGCCCGATTATCAATCGCTGTCGCAATGGTCGGCGAAGATGCTCGACCTGGCGCGTCAGAACCCCGGCCTGCGCAACGTTGATACAAACTATAAGGAACGCAAGCCGCAGCTGCGCGTGTCGATCGATCGCAGCCGCGCCGCCGAGTTGGGCGTGTCGTTGCAGACCGTCGGTCGTACGCTGGAAACAGTTCTCGGCTCGCGCATCGTGACCACGTATGTGGATCGCGGTCGCGAGTACGACGTGATCCTGCAAGCGAGCGACACGGCGCGGGAGACGATCACGGATCTAACAAACATCCGTGTGCGCTCATCACGCACCGGTGAGCTGGTGCCGCTGTCGAACGTGGTGCGGGTGGAGGAATCTTCGGGCGCAGTGCAGTTGCCACGTTTCAATCGCTTCCGTGCGGTGGAGATTCGTGCCGACCTCGCGCCGGGCTATGAATTGAGCGAGGCGATCGACTGGTTCACCGCCACCGTCGCCCGTGAGTTGCCGCCGGAAGCCAAGCTGATGTGGGACGGCGAGTCGGAGGAATATCTGCGCTCCGGCAAACAGATGTTCACGACGTTCTTTTTTGCGCTTGCCATCGTGTTCCTGGTGCTGGCGGCGCAGTTTGAGAGCTTCGTGCATCCGGCCATCATCATGGTGACCGTGCCGCTGGCGCTGCTCGGCGCGGTGTTCGGGCTGAAGTTGTATGGGTCCACGATCAACATCTTCAGCCAGATCGCCGTCATCATGCTGATCGGCATCGCGGCCAAGAACGGCGTGCTGATCGTCGAGTTCGCCAATCAGCTGCGCGATAAGGGCGTGGAGTTCACCGAAGCGGTCGTGAACGCCGCCGAGACCCGCCTGCGTCCGGTGTTGATGACGAGCCTGTGTACGGCGTTCGGCGCGCTGCCGCTGTTGTTCGCAACCGGCGCGGGATCGGAGCAGCGCATCCCGATCGGTATCGTGGTGTTCTACGGCACGATCGTCTCGGTGTTTCTGACGTTGTTCGCAGTGCCGGCGGTGTATTCGATTGTCGCCCGCCGTACGAAGTCGCCCGAGCATGTCAGTCGCATGCTGGACGGAATGTTGGGCCAGCATCGTCGCGAGGAACCGCCGAACGGCCGCTCACCTGCCGCAGAATAGGCCTTCGAATATCGGGCGCACATAGACCTTCGCCACGTTCTGCGGCGTGAGGTCCGGCGCCCAGGAATGCACTTCGGCGGCGGCATTGATCATCGCTGTAATCATCTGCGAACCGATGTTTGTATCGACCGGGCGCAGCGAGCCGTCGATGATGCCGTCGGTGAGCGCCAGCGAAATGCGGCCCGACGCGCGATCGAATTCCGCCACCAGCTTCGCACTCATTTCTTCCGGCACCGATGTCAGTGCCGACGTGCGCAACAGCGGCGTGTTGCCGCCGACCTGATATTCCACCAGTGCCGTCGAGGCTGCGATCAAATGCTCGGCGCCGCTCTTGCCTGCAGTGCTGGCGTCGTTGAGCGTGCGCTTCAAAATATCCAGCGTGCGGCGGAAGCAGGCGACGATCAAATCGTCCTTGTTGTCCAGGTGGTGATAGAAAGCGCCCTTGGTCAGATGCAGATGCTCGGAGATCTTCTGCACCGAGGCGCCGAGATAACCTCGCTCGTTGACCAGCAGCGTCGCCGCCTGCAGAAATGTTTCTCGCGCGGCGCTGTTCTTGTCTTTGTCCGCGACCGGTGCGACTTGCAGCTGCGGCGAGCACCATTGACCGCTCGAGGGCAGGAAGCCGTTCTTTAGAATGTCGAGCATGTGATCGGCTAGGCGCCGATAGTCATCGCTGTAGTAGCGAGGCAGCCAGACCACAGCCCACGCGAGTTGGGATATCAGCAAATGCGTGCGCGCGTTGTGATCTATGCGCTCCAGCCCAGACGGCATTCCCGGCTTCAGCAGCAGCGCGCGTGCGTTGCGAAACATTTGCACATACGCTTCGCCGACGCCTGGGTCCTGCAGCGCGCGGATGTCGTTGAACAGTGCGATCGGCTCGACTTCGCCGTTGCTTTCAGCGGCCCGGAAATCCAGGTAGCGGCGCACGAAGATTTCCAACGCTTCGGGCGCCGTGGGCGCGGCCTGTGCGGCGGAAATTAATTGTTCGTAACGTTCGATCGCGCGGTAGTAGACGGTTGCGGCGAGCTGCTCCTTGCTCTTGAAGTAATACATGACTGCCGGCGCGACCAGGTCGAGGCGTCGTGCGACATCGGCCAGTGTCATGCCGCGTACACCGCGTCGGTTCATGACGTCGATGGCTGCGCGGACGATCATCTCCCGCCGTTTGTGAAATTTTTCGGTGGCAGGTTGTTTAATTGGATTGGCCACGGGCCATAAACTAACGGCATCGATGCCGAATTGCGAGCGTGGCGGCCCTATCAATTCGCTATGATGTTATGCAGATGTCACGCAGATGTCATGCGGATGTTATTGGGGAGCGCATCGATTCATATGATCTGGGAATCGCTCGGGCACGGCATTGTCGTCGTCGACACCGGTTTTGTGCGGCCGCGTTTCGATGCCAGTTATCTCATCGTCGAAAACGGGCGTGCTGCGTTCATCGACACGGGCCCGAACAATGCCGTGCCTCGATTGCTGACCGCGTTGCAGGCGCAAGGCTTGGAGCCGGGCGACGTCGAGTACGTCATCCCCACGCATGTGCATCTCGATCACGCAGGTGGTGCGGGCCTGCTGATGCAGCACGTGCCCAATGCGAAAATGCTCATCCATCCGCGCGGTGCGCGTCACATGATCGATCCCAGCGTGCTCATGGAAGGTGTGCGCGCGGTCTACGGGCAGGAAATTGCCGATCGCGATTACGGCGAGCTGGTGTCGGTGCCCGAAGATCGAATCGTGACGACCAGCGACGGCATGGTTGTGGAGCTGGCGGGGCGGCCGCTGCGTTTCATGGATTCGCCCGGCCACGCGAAGCATCATCACGCCATCTGGGATGAAGCGAGCCGCGGCTGGTTCACCGGCGATACGTTTGGTATTGCATATCCCGAACTGCATACGCCTCGCGGGGCTCACGTGGTGCCGGCCACCGCGCCGGTGCAGTTCGATCCGGAGGCGTTGCATGCCACCGTTGCGAGGCTTTTGCAGGCCAGGCCCGTCTTCATGTATCTCACTCACTATGGCGCGGTGACGCAGCCCGAACAGCTGGCCGTGCAGTTCCTCTCTCAAGTCGATGCGATGGTGAGCACGGCACGCGCGTTAGCAAACGAACCGAACCGGCACGAGCAGCTCAAGCGTGCGTTCGCCGATATCTATCTGCACGAGTTGCGTCGCTGCGGATCCACGCAGCCGGAAGCTTTCCTACGTGACATTCTTGCCACAGATATCGAGCTGAACGCGCAGGGCCTGGGCGCATGGCTGAACAAACATTAGCGTCGGAAAAATCAGTGCACGCGCTGCGAGGCCAGGCACTTTCAGGATTCACCTCAAGGACTCACGCGGCGGATCGTGATCCACTGCACTGAAGGTCGCAGTGCGTCTGCCGCATCCTGCGTCCGATTCCCGTTTGGAACCCACTCTCATGTCCGCAGAATTGATGCCCATTATCGCCTTCCTGTCCGGCGCCATGGCGGCGGCCGTGCTGTCCTGTTTGACCGCCTCGCGCGCGGCGAAGGAACAGCTGGAAATTCTCAAGCGCGGCCAGGCCGCGCATGGCCGCGTAATTCACATCTGGCGGCCGAAGCTCTACGGCGCGTTCACTCGTATCTATTTTGAGTTCGAGCCGGTCGGTGTTGCCGGCCCGGTGCGCGGTTGTCATGTCGACCGTCGTGTTGCCGGCGAGCCAAAGGCGTCGCTGCCGGCGATCGGCAGCACGGTCGCTGTGCGATATTTACCGGACCGCCCGCGCCAGGCCGTGATTGCACGTCTGGTGTCACGCTTTACCGACTAATCTCCTCGGTCGCGCGGGAACCAACCCGTACCTCGCGTCATTTCGTCGTCGATAGTGGTTATCGGCGGCCCGAGGAGGGTATATGGGTATTCTGGTCTGGTTGATCGTTGGCGGTGTGGTTGGCTGGTTGGCCAGCATCATCATGCGGACGGACGCGCAGCAGGGCATTCTGTTGAACGTCATCGTAGGCATCGTCGGCGCGTTGCTGGCGGGCTTCATCGTCTCGCCGATGGTCGGGGTGGGCACGATCAATGAAGGCATAACGTTGGCGACATTCCTGGTGTCGTTGCTGGGTGCAGTGATCCTGCTCGCCATCGTCAATTTGTTCCGTCGAGGCAGCGTGCGTTAGCAGATGCTGCAAGCAATACGAAAAAGGCCGGACAGTGTCCGGCCTTTTTTTATGCGCGTGATGTCCTGTTGACTTGGCTACGGCGCCACCGCCGACTGCGTGCCGCCCGCCTGGCCCTTGTTCTTATATTTCTCGAACCACGCCAGGATGGCGCTGGCCTTCGCCGCCGACTGCGACGGGCGAGCGGTAAAGCCGCCGTGCGAAGCGCCCGGCACTTTCACCAGCCCAGTGGGCACGCCGGCGAGCTGCAGCGCCATGTAGTACTGCTCCGAGTCGCTGACCGGGGTGCGGAAGTCCTGGTCGCCGACCACCACCAGCGTCGGCGTTTTCACCTTGCCCACCAGCGACAGCGGCGAACGTTCCCAATACGTGTTCGGATCTTCCCAAGGCATCTTGTCGAACCAGTACTTGGGCATGAACGTGGTGATATCCGTCGTCAGCACCGTGCTGGTCCAGTTGATCACCGGCTTCTGCGTCGCCGCCGCCGCGAAGCGCGTCGTCTTGCCGACGATCCACGCCGTCAGCACGCCGCCGCCCGAGCCGCCAGTCACGAACAGATTGTTGGTATCGACATAGCCTTGAGCGATCGCGGCGTCGACGGCGCTCATTAAATCGTCGTAGTCGTTGCCGGGATACTTGTGATGAATCAGGTTCGCGAACTCATAACCATAGGACGTTGAACCGCGCGGATTGGTGTAGAGCACGACGTAGCCCGCCGCGGCATACAACTGATAATCCGTCGCGAACAACGGCGCGTAGGAGGCAAACGGGCCGCCGTGAATTTCCAGGATCAGCGGATATTTCTTGTTGCGATCGAAGTCCGGCGGCAGCACCACCCAGGCGTCGATGTCGCGCTGGTCGAAGGAGGACTTCACCTTCAGCGGCTGCACCTGCGCCAGGGTTTTGTGGGCGAGCAGGGCATCGCTGAGATTCGTGAGTTGTTTGGTTTTGCCAGCGCGCGCCATGGAAACATCCGACGGGCGCGAGGTCGAGCCGCTGGTGAACGCGATCGTGCCGTTGTCCGCGACGGTGAAAGCGCCGCCGCTGTACGGGCGATCCAGCCCCGAGCCGCTCAAGCCCTGCACGACGGGTTCCACGCGGCCGTTGAGCGCAACGCGCGCCACCTTGGTGATGGCGTGATCGACGTACTGGATATACAGAGCGCGGCCGTCCGCTGCCCATTCGACGTTATCGATGGAGCGGTCCAACGATGCGGTGAGCGAGCGTGAGTTGCTGCCGTCCGCATTCATCAAGTGCAGTTCGAGGTTTTGATAGCCCATGAGCTTGTCGTCGAAGCTCAGGTAGGCGATCGACTTGCCGTCCGGCGAGACGCGACCGCTCGTGTCCGGGCCGTTCCGCTGGGTGAGCGGCGTGATCGCGCCGTCCGCGAGCGAGATGCGATAGAGCTCGGTGTTCACCGGTTCGCGCCGCCAGTTCTCGCCGCGATTGCCGGTGGCGACGATGTAGCTGCTGTCCGGCGCCCATGACAGCGGGCCGGCTTCATTGAATGCACCGAACGTCAGCTGGCGCGGCGCGCCGCCCTCGGCCGGCACCACATATACATGCGTGTAGCCGGGCTTCAGGTAACCGGCGCCGTCGGCGCGATAGGTAATGTCGGTGATCACTTCCAGCGGCGCGGCCCACTGCGCGTTCTCAGGCTTCGGCGGCGCCTCGCCCAGCGGCGACTTGGAATCCGGCGCGAACATCGTGAACGCGATCCACTTGCCGTCGGGCGACCAGGTCAGCGAGTCCGGCCCGTCGAGCAGTTCGGCGAGGCGCGCGGTCTGGCCGCTGTTCATCCAGCGCACGAACAGCTGCGGCCGGCCATCTTCGGCGGTCGAGACATAGGCGAGCCGGTCACCTTTCGGCGACCAGCGCGGCGAGTTGTGCGAGCCGCTGCCCGTCACCACCGGCGTCTGCGTGTCGGTTTCGGTGTCGATCAGCCAGATCGAGCCGTGGGCACGGTCGTTCATGATGTCGAACGCCATGCGCGAGTAGGCGATCGCGCGCCCGTCGGGACGAATCTGTGGATCCGCTGCGTACTGCAGACCGAACAGGTCACGGCCCTGGAACGTTTTGGTCGGCGCGTCCGGCGGCGCTGCCGTCGCTAGCGACCAAGGCGTGGCGGAACAGAACATCGCAAAGGCGAGCATCAGCTGTCGCATAGATCCCTCAGCTTGGGTGGGCTCGAAAACAGGGCCGGTACGCTATCCTTGCCGTCGCGGAGCGTCTAGAGCCGGCCAGAGTGCTGGCTGAATCGGGCAGGTATTGCGACAGCGCACGGCGCGCGCGGGCGAGGCCAGGCAGCGGATTTTGCTGTCCGGACGCAGACGATAGAGAAACGATTCGAGCATATAGCGACGTGGCGCGGTGAGCGTCGGCGTGTCGCTGCGTGAAACCGTAGCTGGGAAGCAGGCGAACTCCCGGCTTAAATGGGAGGAAGACGCCGCAGTGGCATCGATGCCGGAGATTTTTTTGCCTGTGTCGACGGCCGAGCTGTCATGGCGCGTGCTCGGCTTCGTGAATGGGCTCCGGCTGCTGGCGTCTTCGGCGCTGGCCACTTTGTTCGTGTCCATCATGCCGGAGACCATCGGCCAGCTGGACCCGGCGCTGTTCGCCGGCGCGGCCACGGCATACTTTCTATATGCGGTGATCTCGATCGGCGCGATCCGCAAGCGCAACCCCGATATCGTGCTGCAGACCTGGACCGGCGTGTTCGCGGACGTGCTGGTGCTGTCGCTGCTGAATTACGCGAGCGGCGGCGTGAACGTCGGCATCGCGGCGCTGGTCACCCTCTCGGTCGGCGCGACCAGTTTCATCCTGCGGCGCCGGCTGGCGATGTCCATCGCGCTCGGCGCGAGCTTCGCGATGCTCATTCAGCCTGCGATCTCGCTCCTGGCCAACAACGATGCGGTCGGCGACTTCTCTTCGGCCGCGATCTCCGCCGCGCTCATGGTCATCATCGGCTTGGGGATTTCCCAGCTCGCGCGAGTGCTGCGGCAAAACGAGGAGCTGGTCCGGCAGCGTGAAGCCGACGCCGGCGATCTCAACGAGCTGCACCGTTCCATCGCCGATCATCTGCGCGAAGGCGTGCTGGTCGTCGATGGCGAGAACCGGATCACCCTGATCAGCCAGTCGGCGACTATGTCACTGATGGGCGGCGACGTGATGAACGGCTCGCGGCTCGATGAAGTCTCGCCGCGGCTGTCGAACCTGCTCGAAACCTGGCGCAGCTACTACTGCGACGAGAACCGCAGCTCGCCGAACATGCTCGGCGCGGACGGCTCGCGCCTGCAGCTGAAGTTCGTCTCGCTCGAAGGCAGCTCGCAGGGGTCGGCGCTGATCTTCGTCGACGACAAGAGCCGCATGCCGGTGTGGTCGCCCGACACGATGGTGCCGGCGGCGATTCAGGTGAACAACAAGCCCGTGCCTCGCGAGCCCGCGCCGATTGCGCGCGAAGTCGTTCGCGAAGAGCTCGTGAGTGTCGGCGTGTCAGAGGGCGCATTCGCCAGCGTCGCGCAGGGCCGCGAGTACGATTCTCCCTATGCGGTCAGCGCGCCGAAGCAGCGGGCGTTGGAATCCCCGTATGCGAACGCGGCTCGGGAGCGGCCGTTCGAGCCGTCCTATTCATCTGGCGCGCCTCCTCCGCGCGAACGTCGACGAGAGCCTGCTCGCCCGCCCCGCGAGCCCGCATTCGAAGAGAGCCTGTTCGGCGCCGGTCTCGCGCCTGCGAGCGCGCTGCGTCCGAGCGAGCCGAAACAAGATCCTTTCCGCGCGGATCCGTTCAGGGACGGCGAGCGTCGCCCGAAGAATCCGCCACCGCCGCCGCGCGCCGTGACGGTCGCCGACGATCCGGAGCCCGAGGTCGATCGCGCCAGTTCGCTGCGAGAAAACCTCGCGCGACAAAACTCATATCGAGCTGCGCTTCAGGAAATTTCTCCTTGGGAAAATCCCAAGCCGCAGCCCAAGCCGCAGCAGAAGGCACAACCGAAGGCGCAATCCAAACCGCAGCCGAAGGTCCAGCCCAAGCTGCAGCCCAAAGCGCAGCCGAAGTTGCCGCCGCCGGCGCCTGCGGTTGCTGCTCCTCCGCCGCCAGCACCGTCCGCGCCTCCTGCGCCGGCGCGGCGTGAACCTCCGAAGCTCCCGAGCAGCATGCTGACCAAGGACGACCCGCGCCTGCGCATCATCATCGGCAACGCGCTCCAATTCGGCCGCGCCGATACGCCGCGCCTGGAGCGCGTCGATCTCGCATCGTGGACCAAGGAATTCGTCAGCGAGTTCTGGCTGACCGAGGAGATCGACCAGGACACGTTGCGGCTGAACGTGCCGAGAGAAAGCCTGCCGGTGCGCGCGGATCCGTCGCATCTGCATAAGCTCGTCTGGACCCTGTGCTCCGACTTGTTGAAGTACGGCCGCGCGAGCAACGCAACCGATCCGGTCGAAGTGCGCGTCGGCCGCAGCACCAAGACCCAGCGCCGTTACCTCGACATCATCGACCGCGGCACCGCCGTCGGCCCCGCGGATTCGAAGCGCGTGTTCGAGCCCTTCATGAATGCGGGCAAGGTCGGGTCGGGCATTGGAATATTCGTCTCCCGCGAGCTGTCGCCCGGCATCGGTTCCGGTGCCAACAACGACCCCCGCCCCGGCGGCGGCGTCGTGTTCCGACTGGTGTTCGCCGAGGCGCCGGCGCCGAAGCCGGTTGAGCCGGTCGAAGAGGAAGAGTAGGACCCACCCCCTGGCCCCCTCCCGATACGGGAGGGGGAAACTCTTTTGGTTTTTTTACCCTCGCCGGCAAATAGAGAGCTCCTCCGGAGCGGCTCCCCGCAGGGGAGAAAAAAATAGAATTTCCCCCTCCCGGGCACGGGAGGGGGCCAGGGGGTGGGTCTTCCGGCCACAACGCTATACTCCCGCCCATGCGCACGCTCCTATGCATTTGTTTGCTAATCACAGCGACTCACGCCTGGAGCGATGACTTCAACTGCTCCACCCCCGACACCGTCATAACAACAAAGCTGGGCCCAACGCCCGCGCTCATTCGCATTCCAAAACAAACAACCCAGCCGCCCATCATCCTGTGGCACGGCTTTGGCCCACCATCGAGCGAGCTCGCTCTCATGAACGCCTTGCCGCTCGACGACGTGCCGGCAGTGAAGGTCTATCTCGGCCTGCCAATGTTTGGTTCTCGCGCGCTGCCCGACGGCGAGCTCGGCCGTCGGCAGAAACAAGACCTGGGCACACTCGTGTTCGAGCCAATCATCCTGGGCGCTGCAAAGGAGCTGCCGTCCGTCGTGCGTGCTCTCGAACAACACGGTTGCATGCGCCACGGCGCAGCGATCGGTTTGTTTGGATTCTCCGCCGGCGGCGCGGCCGCACTCTATGCGCTCGCCGAGCGCGATGTGCCGATCGGCACGGTTGTGACGTTGAACGCGTCAACAGGTTTGAGCGCGTCCGTCAAGGCGTACGAGCGGGTCACTAAAGGGTCATATGAGTGGACGGAGGCGACGCGTAGACTCGCGCACCGCTCGGATGCTGTGAGCAGGGCAAAGGAGCTTGCCGCCGGCGAACCGCCGCCCGCGTTGCTGATCGTGCAGGGTGCCGACGATGCAATGCTGACGCCGTCCTTCGCAATCTCGTTGCATGAATCGTTGCAGCCGCTGTACGCGGACGCCAAGGCTTCGCAGCGTTTGCAGCTCACCGTGATGCCCGGTCTGGCACACGCCTGGGTCGATACAGGGAACGTCGAAGCATTGCGCAGCTCGATCGCTGCGTGGTTCCATACTTATCTGTGAGCGGCGCTGCCTGACGTGGCACGTGCCGCGTCGGAGTCGTCATGCAAGGTTATCGAGTTCTGGGCCGGATTCTGATCGTGACTTTGGCGGCGCTCGCCGCGCAGCAGCCGACGCGCTCGTGGGCCGAAGGCGAAGTCGTCGACTATATCGAAGCGAAGGCGGTCACCAATCCGCCGCCGTCGACGGCGCTGCAGGCATTCGATCGTTTCGAACTCGCGCCGTTCACCATGGATGCGCCGTATGCCGGCCAGGATGCGAACGAGGAAGCCAAGACGCGTTTGCAAACCAACCTCGATGAACGCTTGCCGCCGGTGCTGGCCGAGTGGAATGCCAAGCCCGCGAAGGGCACGCCGCCGCGTACGTTGAAGATCGAGCCGACGATCCGGCACGTGAAGTTCATCAGCGGCAAGGCGCGGTTCTGGGCCGGCGCGTTCGCTGGCGGCACGGCGGTGTTGGTGACTGTGAAACTGAGTGACGCGGCGACGGGCGAAGTGATCGCCGAGCCCGAGTTCTATCAACACGCGAACGCGATGGGCGCGGCGTGGTCGTATGGTGCCACCGACAAGGCGATGCTGATTCGGACCACCGATATGATCACCGACTACGTCAAGGCGAATTACCCGACTGCGGTCGGCGGCCCGACGGGCAAGGAAGATGCGGATCAGGACAAGAAGAAATCCCGGCGCAAGGATGAGAGCAAGGGCAAAGACTCCGAGGGTCAGGACTCTGGCGAGCCATCCACAGCGCAGTGATTCGATCGTTCATGGTCGCCGTCACGGCCGCTGTTTCGAGGCGGTGTGACGGCGCATGGCTCGTCGTCCTCCCAAGCGCCGTAGCAACGCGCGCAAGCTCACTCTCTGGCCGAAGTCCTGGCCCAATCCGTGGCCCAAAGCTGCCACTCGCAAGCGTTGGCTGAAATTCCTGCGCACCGCGCCGATCACGTTGCAAATGATCGTGGTGGTGCTGCTGACGGTGCTGTCGTGGTTTGCGATCAACTGGATCTACCAGGTGATTCGCAAACCTTCGGAATTGTTTTTTCCGGTCAGCGGCACGTTGTACAAGACGCCTGCGGAAACCTGGCAGTCCTATGCGCCGATCTTCAGCAAACATTCCACTGCGACCATCACGCCCGATTTGTTGGCTGCGCTGGCGCAGGTTGAAGGGTCCGGCAACCCCATCGTGCGCACCTACTGGCGCTGGCGGTTCACACATCGGCCGTTCGATGTGTATCGCCCTGCATCGAGCGCGGTCGGCATGTATCAAATCACTGATGGCACGTTCGACGAGACCAGCCGCTTGTGCATTCACGATCACGTCGTCGTGGATGACGGCCCGTGGCACGACTTCCGCTCCTGCTGGTTCAACAGCCTTTATCTTCGCGTGATTCCCTCGCACGCGGTGGAGATGACTTCCGCCTATCTCGACCGTCGCATTGCCACCATCCTCGGCCGCAATCACATCCGCAACGCCACTCTCAAACAAAAACAAGACCTCGCCGCCGTCATCCACGTCTGCGGCGCC
>CAMLEO010000049.1 GCA_946478975.1 uncultured Steroidobacter sp. | reverse complement strand
GGAAGGATTCGAACCTCCGAATGGCGGGATCAAAACCCGCTGCCTTACCACTTGGCGACGCCCCAACAGCTTTAAAAAAGAGACTCTGACGAGTCGGGAAGATCAACGGCTTCGTGCGCCAGCCGATCCAGCAGCGGCGAGCGGTTCACGCCGCGCACTACATAACCGGTCCAGCGCGCGGGCACGCGCGCCGCTGCGCGCGCTGCCGTTGCCTCATCGGTCATGGCGACGAACACGCAGGCACCGGTGCCGGTCAGCCTCGCTTCCCCAAATTCACTCAGCCAATCAAGCGCTTCAGCGATCTCGCCACTGCGCTTGCGCACCACCGGGGCACAGTCGTTACGACCACCCCCGGCGAGAAAGGCGCGTATTGTCGTGACGGGGGAATTGCGTGTCAATTCAGGGTCCTGAAACACGGCCGCAGTACTCACTCCGGTGGCCGGTTTGAGCACCAGGTAGACCCGCTCCGGAAAGTCGTACGGCGTGAGGCGTTCGCCGACGCCCTCCGCCCACGCCGAGTGACCGCGCACGAACACCGGCACATCGGCGCCCAGCTTCAATCCCAGCGCGGCCAGTTCATCGACGTGAATGTCCAAGCCCCACAGATGATTCAAAGCGACCAGCACGGTCGCCGCGTCCGAACTGCCGCCGCCCAATCCGCCTTGGATGGGAATGCGTTTGTGAATTGCGATGCCGACGCCTTCGTGAACTTCGTAATGACTCGCGAGCAACCGCGCGGCGCGCACGATGAGATCGGTGTCCGCGGGAATTTCGTCGGGGCCGCCGATGCGTTCGATTACGCCGGGCGCGCGCCGATAGAACTGCAGCTCATCGCACAGATCGATGATCTGCATCGCGCTCTGTAACAAGTGATAACCGTCGTCGCGGCGGCCGACGATGTGCAGACACAAGTTGAGTTTCGCGGGCGCGGGCCACGGCTCGGGCAAGCCGAGCAATTCATCTGCGCTGCTCATTGGCCGAGCTGCCAGCGGTCGACGACGATACGCACACGCGCATCACCGCTCGTCGCGGTCATGCGCATCGGCACGCGCGCGCCGAATTCATCGGAGTACTTTTGATATTCGATGCGCCAGCCATCCTGATCGAGCGCGACCACGCCTTCGGCGTTCGCTTCGTGCCACTGATGCTCGCCGGGCGCGGCAAGGCCGAGCATCCAGAAGCGCAGGTTACCGGCGGGAACCGAGGCACCGAGCCGCGCCTGCAATTCATTCCACGCAGCGTCGGACTGCAACGTCTGTCCGTCACTGGTCTGCAATGTGAGATCGGGATTCGCGCCGTCGCCTTGCATCTTCAAATGCACGCCGCCGATGCCGACCGGGCCGCGGATTTCCACGTCGGCAAGATCGCCGACCTGGTGCCATTCGAAACTGCCCGAGCCGCCGTTCGCGGGGCCGGACACGCCGAGCCGGCCGCGCGCCTGCCAGCGGTCCAGATCTTTCAAATCCGCAGGAATTGCTGTGCCGGGCTGAGAAGGTCGCGGCGTGGTCGCGCAGCCGGCTGCGAGCAGGCAAGCGAAGACCAGAACGGCGGCACGGAAACTCATCAATTCAGCTTTTGCAGGCGCTGTTTGAACTCTTCGTTATCCGGATAGCGCTCGCTGGCCTTCTGCCACAGATCGCGCGCATCGTTCTTGCGGTCGAGCGACAGGAGCACTTCGCCGAGGTGGATGTCCACTTCCGGATCGTTGATGCGACGCTTGGCCTGTTCGAGATAGCCGAGCGCGTCTTGCTGACGGCCGACCCGGAACAGCGCCCAGCCCATGCTATCGAGCACCGCGCCGCTGTCCGGCGTTTCCGCGAGCGCCTGCTCGATCAGCTCCAGACCTTCCTTGTGATGACGCGTGCGATCGACCAGCGTGTAGCCCAGAGCATTGACCGCGGCGGGATCGTTCGGACGATCCGCGACCAGCTTGCGCAGATCGGCGATGCATTCATCCACCTTGTCCGCGGACTCGAGCTGGAAGATGCGCGCGAAGCGCAGCTCCACCGCATCGGGATACGCCTTCAGTGCAGTGTCGAGCAGCGCCAGTGCGCCGGCGGTGTCGCCATTGCTGCTCATCAACGTGGCGCGCGCGGTGATGGTCTCGATGCGGTACTGAGGACGCGTGGCGCCGAACTCTTCTAGGTGCTTCAAGCCGGCTTCGAGTCCTTCCTGCTTCGCCTTGATGCGCGCGAGCCGTGTCTGCGCGGCGACCGCGAATTCACCGCCGGTTACGCGACCGTAGATCTGACTCGCGTCGTCCCACGCCTGACGGCCCTCGGCGATCGCGCCCAGATAGAACAAAGACTCGTACACGAACCGGCCGCTCGCGACCAGGTTGCTGAAGCGCTGCGCAGCCTGGTCACGGTTGCCGAGCTGGAAGTCGATGTCGGCCAGCGCGCGCTCGACCACAGTGGCGGTGCTCTCGCTGGTGGCGAGCGCGTTCAATTCCTTGCGGCCCTCTTCTTCCTTGCCCGCCTGCATCAGCATCAGCGCGTATTCGAGGCGATGCGAATCCTGGTTGTCCTGATCCAGCACCTGCTTCGCAGTGGCGAGCGCGCCATCGGAATCGCCCGTCAGCATCTGCACCCGGGCAAGCAGTAGACCGGCCGGCGACCAGAACGGGCCCAGCTCGCGCGCTTTCTTCGCGTGCTCCATCGCGAGCTTCAAGTTCTCGGACTGGACCGCGGCCTGCGCCAGGGCGTAGTGCGCCTCGGTCACATCCGGGTATTTGGCGACGAGCTGCTTGAGCACCGCCGTCACCGCGCTGGACGAACCCTCTTCGGACATCTGCGGCAACAGCGCGAGGAACCCGGCCTGCGGATTGATGAACGCCGTTTCCAGCAGAGTGGTCAGGTGCTCGGCCGCGGTGTTGATCCTATATAGATGTAGCGCGGCGAAGGCGGCGAAGCGGCGCGCCTCCTCGTCCGTGTGGTTCAGCTCCAGCCAGCGCTCGGCGGCAGCCTGCACGACGGACCATTGCCGATGCTCGTGCGCCACGCGGGTGGCCTGTTCCGCCAGCTCTTCGTCATTGGTTGCCTGCGCGGCGCGCAGATAGGCCTGCGACGCCTCCAGGTACTGGCCCCGCTGCAGGGCCATTTCCGCGCCCAGGACCAGGGCGTTGGGATCCGCCGGCAGCTCCGCGGCCGGCTCCTTGGACTTGCCCGGCGTGACACAACCGGCCAGCACGGAAGCCATCAACAGCGCCGCGACCAGCGCGGACGGGCGGGTATGAGTAGTATGAAGTGACTTCATTGTTGACTGACTATATCAGCTCCGGTCGGCCAAGCCCGTCGGGTGAGCGCGGACTGCGCGGGTCGCTTGTCATTACCGGGCCCATCCCGGACAATTCGCACCGGTCGCGACACCACCCGGCATGCCACTCGTCGTCATAGGAATCAATCACCGCACCGCGCCCGTCGATATCCGCGAAAAAGTAGTCTTTGCGGGCGAGGAGCTGCCTGAAGCACTGCGGGGGCTCACCAGCGTGCCCGGCGTGCGTGAAGCGTTGATCGTTTCCACTTGTAACCGCACGGAACTCTACTGTGTCGCGGAGCCCGAAGGCGCCGGTGGAGCCACTGTCGATCCGAACCGGGCTGCCGAGCCCGACGCGGCGGGGATCGCTGTGTCGACTCAGGTGTCCAACTGGCTCGCCCATTGGCACGACCTGACGACGCATCGGCTGGACGTCACGAATTCGTTGTATCGCCTGCAGGGTTCGGCGGCTGTCCAGCACTTGTTCGCGGTCGCCTGTGGCCTGGATTCCCTGGTGATCGGCGAGCCGCAGATCCTCGGCCAGTTGAAAGACGCGTATCGCGCGGCCCTGGATCAGAAGGTCACCGGCCCCTATCTCAACCGCGCGATGCAGACGGCGTTCTCCGTTGCCAAGCGCGTGCGCACGCAGACTCGCATCGGCGCCAACGCGGTGTCCGTGGCGTCGGCGGCGGTATCGCTGGCGCGAACGGTGTTCGAGAAATTCGCCGGGCACACGGCGCTGCTGGTGGGTGCCGGTGAAACGATCGAGCTCGCCGCGCGCCATCTGCATGCTCACGGACTCGGGCGCATGATCGTTGCCAATCGCACGCTCGCTCGCGCACAGGAGCTGGCAGCCGAGTTCAAAGGCTTTGCAATCGGCATCGACGACATCGCGACTCACCTGCCAGAGGCTGACATCGTCATCACCTCGACGGCGAGTCCGACGCCGGTGATTACATACAACGCGGTGCAGGCGGCAGTGCGCGCGCGCAAGCGCAAGCCGATCTTCATGGTCGACATCGCCGTGCCGCGCGACATCGAGCCCGATGTAGCGAAGATCGAAGACATTTATCTGTTCACCATCGACGATCTGCAAAACGTGGTGAACGAAAACATGGCGTCGCGACGCGAAGCCGCGCGCGATGCCACTGAGATGCTGGCGACAGAGGTGTCGCTGTTCGAGCAGCAGCTGAAGACGCTGGACGCGGTGCCGACGATTCGACAATTGCGTGACGACGCCGAAATCGTGCGACTCCAGACCGCGGAACAGGCCCGGCGCATGCTGGCGACCGGCCGCGATCCGCGCGAGGTGATCGACTTCCTCGCGTCCACGCTGACCAACCGGCTGTTGCACGGGCCCAGCCAGCGTTTGCGGCAAGCCGCCGAACGCGGCGAAGCCGACCTGCTGGACGCGGCCCGTACTTTGTTTGCTTCTGACCGATCGGAATGAAAGATTCAATTCGCATCAAACTGGAGAAGCTGGCCGACCGCCACGAAGAAGTGAGCGGGCTGCTGGCCGATCCCGCCGTCATCGGGGACACGAACAAGTTTCGTGACCTGTCGGTGGAATATTCCAAGCTCGACCCGGTGGTCGCGCGTTATCGCGCGTACCTGGGCATTCTCGAAGAGCGCACTCACGCCCGCGAAATGGCCGAAGGCAGCGACCCGGACATGCGCGAGCTGGGCAAGGAAGAGCTGGCGAGCCTGAATGCGCGCATCGAACGCGAAGAAGAGGAGTTGTCGAAGCTGCTCATTCCCAAGGACGAGCGCGATGACAGCAACATCTATCTCGAAGTGCGCGCCGGCACCGGCGGCGACGAAGCGGCGATTTTCGCCGGCGATTTGTTTCGTATGTACTCGCGCTACGCCGCCAACCAGGGTTGGAACGTCGAAGTGCTTTCGGAAAGCGCCGGCGAGCACGGCGGCTATAAAGAAGTCATCAGCAGAGTCGTCGGCCGCGGCGCGTTCTCACGTTTGAAGTTCGAATCAGGCACCCATCGCGTGCAGCGCGTGCCGGCGACGGAAGCGCAAGGCCGCATCCATACCTCGGCTTGCACCGTCGCGATCCTGCCGGAACTGGACGACATCGAACCGATCGAGCTCAATCCCGCCGACCTGCGTATCGATACATTCCGTGCATCGGGCGCCGGCGGTCAGCACGTCAACAAGACCGACTCCGCGATCCGCGTCACGCACTTGCCCTCCGGCATCGTGGTGGAATGTCAGGATGAACGCTCGCAGCACAAGAATCGCTCGCGCGCGATGTCGCTGCTCAAGGCCAAGCTCAAGGCGGCCGAGCAGGAGAAGCGCGACCAGGCCGAAGCGAGCTCGCGCAAGCTGCAGGTCGGCTCGGGCGACCGTTCCGAGCGTATTCGTACTTATAACTTCCCGCAGGGCCGCGTGACCGACCATCGCATCAACCTGACCTTGTACAAGCTGGCGGATGTGATCAACGGCAACCTGGAAGACCTGATCCAGCCGCTGCAGCAGGAATACCAGGCCGAGCAGCTGGCGCGCATCGTCGAATAGCGTCAATGGAGTAAACATGACGGCGCCTCAGGTCACTCTGCAGAGCATCACCGGTGTCGATGTGGAGTTGCGCATTGCCGGCGCCGGCAGCCGCAGTTACGCGTTCGTCATCGACTGGCACATTCGATTGGTGCTCGTGCTGGCGTGGCTCGTGGTCGGCAGCTTCATTTATCTTGGACGCCTCGCGTTGACGCCGGGCAGCGGTGGAGTCGACCAAGGCTATGTGCTCTGGGTCCTGCTGCCGATGAGTGCGATTTATTTCCTGTACCACCCGGTGATCGAGATCGCCATGCGCGGCAGTACGCCGGGCAAACGCATGGCCGGCGTGCGCATCGTCACACGCACCGGCGACATTCCCGGACCAGGCGCACTGCTGCTGCGAAATGTGTTTCGTTTGATCGATTCGCTGCCGTTCCTGTACCTGGTCGGTCTGGCGTGCGTGATCTTCACGGCACAGCACGTTCGCATCGGCGACCTCGCGGCCGGCACGCTGCTCATCATCGATCGCGACGAAAGCGATCGTTCCTTCGCACGCCTGGCGCCTGCGTCCGGCCTCGATCCGCAGGCGGCGGATTTGATTCATGAGCTGCTGGAGCGCTGGAACGATCTGGATGACAAGACTCGCGGCGAGATCGCACGGTCCTTGATCCTGCGCGTCGACAAGAACGTCACTGCCGAGGGCCTGCAGACGCTGACTACACATGCGCTGCGCACTCGTTTGCAGCAGCTGCTGAATCCGGAGCCGACCGCATGAGCGCCGAGACCGGCCTGCAGGCGTGGCTCGCGTCGCGAATCGAAAGCTGGCGCCAGGTCACCCCGAAGCTCGAAGCGCTCGAACGCAGCCGCAATCACACTGCGGCCGAAGCGCTGCAGGCCATCGAGTTATATCGCTCGCTTGGCCGCGATCTTTCCATTGCTCGTCGCATTCTGCCGGCGAGCCGCGTCACGCGAGCGCTGGAACATCTTTACGGCAAGCTGCACGCCATCATCTATCGCAAGCCGCACGACTGGCGGGCACGCGCTCGCATTCTGTTTCGCGAAGAGATTCCTGAAGTGGTGCACGAGCTGCGCACGCCGTTGTTCTGGGTGGTGCTGTTGTTCGCGTTGAGCGCTGGCGCGGGCTGGTGGCTGGTCTCCACGTATCCCGAGCTCATTTCGCTGCTCGCGAGCGAAGAGATGATCAACGACGTCGAGCGCGGCAAGCTGTGGACCGAAGGGATGCTGAACGTCGCGCCCTCCTCGGTTATTTCCATCGGCATTCTTTCCAACAACATCACCGTCAGCCTGCTGGCGTTTTGCGTCGGCGTGTTCTTCGGGCTGGGCACGTTCTATATCGTCGCGACCAATGGGCTGATGCTCGGTGCGATGTTTGCTTTCACGCATCAGCACGGCATGGCCGGCGAGCTGCTGAAGTTCGTCACCGCGCACGGCGTGGTCGAGCTTTCCGTTATTTGTTTGGCTTCGGCCGCCGGCGTGATGCTCGGCGAGTCCCTCATTCGCCCCACTCATCCAACGCGTCGCGAATCTTTCCAGCACGCTGCCGGGAAAACTTCACGGCTGCTGCTGTTGTGTGCGTTGTTGCTGGTTGGATGCGGCTTCATCGAAGGCTATCTCTCTCCCGACCCTGATTTTCCCATGCTCAGCCGCGTGATCGTCGGCTTCGGCTACGGCATCGTCATGATCGGCGCCCTCACCGGCCACCTCTTCGGCCGCTCCCGCGCTCATCGTACTTCGAACGCGTCGTAGTAAGACGCCAGGGGTCGCGTACGGCTAGATCCGCCGGCGGTTTCTGAATTCCGCGTAGGCTTCGAACACCGCACGTTCCATGTATTCCGGTCGCGTGACGATCGCGGGAGCGCCGAGGGCGCGAAGGGCGCGGGCGTTGCGTTCGAGGCGGGAGCAGTATTCCTGGGCAGCGAGTGACTCATAAGGATCGAGCCACGAATGCGCAGGCGCCGTCCGCAGAGCCTCAGCCTCAGGGCTCGACAAGCCCGCGATGAGCGGCAAATGTTTGGGCAGCAGCAAGCGGGCCGCAGACGCCAGCTGCCCGGCAACCGTCGCGTCATCGACGTCAGTCAACATCACGACCAAACTCCGATGACGCACCAGCGAACGAATGCGCAACGCCGCGTTCAACGGATTCGATTCCGCGAGCTTCGACGAAGCCGCCGCGAGCATCTGCCGAATCCGCAGCACCGTCCCAATCCCCCGCCCAGGCGCGAGCGTCGCAATCGGCTGGTCAGCAAACAACACGATGCCAATGCGATCGTCCTGAGCCACCGCGTGCTCCGCGAATCGCGCGGCGAGGTTGATGTAATGGCCGAGCCGATCCAGCTCTCCTGCGCGCAGGGCACTCGCTCGACCCGCATCGATGGCAATGACGATATCGAGATGCTGATCCTCGGTGAAATCGCGGCTCACCAACTGCCCGCGACGTGCGGTCGCTTTCCAGTCGATGAGATTCTGCGGATCGCCCGCACGATAATCTCGTAGCTGCAAAACCTCCGCGCCAGCCCCAAGAATGGATCGTGTCCGCACGCCTCCACTCACAGAACCGAAACGCCGGGCGCCATCGCGCAACAGCTCGGGCATCACCCTCATCGAATAACTCGGCTCGATCTTTCGAGACCACCACGCCAGCCCCAACGGCCCGGCGATGCGCGCCTGCATACTAGGCCACGCATGCACACCGAGCTTTCTCGGCGTCGTGCGCAGCTCAACCGTCGCCGCCTCATCGACAGGCATTACCACCGTCTGAATGTTTGTATCGATCTCGATGGCATCAGGCGCTGCAGGGGCAAGTTGCACGGTAGCCGTGCGACCGAGCGACTGCTGGAGCTGCAGCTGCAAAGACATCGTGCGCCCCAGGATGCCCTGCTCCGCCGACGTAACACGCAAACTCAGTTGCGCCCGCGAAACGACCCACGCTTCGTACGCCAGCCCGAGCAACAGCAAAGCCAGCGGCAGCAACCAGACATTCTCCAGCTGCGAATCGCCGCTCCACGCGCCCAGGATCGCAACCAGTGCCGTGAGCACCGCGAACACGAGCGCATTCGAACGCAGATGCATGATCTTGAATGTGACTTGAGATTAGCGAGGAACCGGCGTGCGATCGAGCAGCTGCTGCGTGATCGCTTGCTCAGTCACCCCTTCGAGCAGCGCCTCGGGCGCCAGCATCAAACGATGCGGAATCACCAACGGCGCGACCTGCTTCACGTCATCCGGCGTAACGAAATCCCCACCGCGCATGCCGGCAAAGATGCGAGCCGCACGCACCAACGCGAGCACGCCGCGAGTCGACAATCCCAGGCTCACATGACTGTGCGTGCGAGACGCCGCAGCGATGTCGACGACGTAAGCCGACAACTCCGGCGCGAGATGAACCTGCTCGACCGCCTGGCGAATGGCGTCCAGATCCAACGCCGGCAATGTTTCATCAGTCTCCGAGCGAGCGTGAGCATCGGTGCTGCCGTAGCGAGCGATGATCGCCAGCTCGTCCTCGCGCCCCGGATACGAGAGATCGACCCGAAGCATGAAACGATCGAGCTGCGATTCGGGCAGCGGATAGGTGCCTTCGAACTCACGCGGATTCTGGGTTGCGACCACCAGGAAATTGTTCGGCAATGGATAGTTCTGGCGATCGACCGTCACCTGGCGCTCTTCCATCGCTTCCAGCAGCGCCGATTGAGTTTTCGGCCCGGCGCGATTGATCTCGTCGACCAGCAGCACATCTGCGAACACCGGGCCCGGACGGAATACGAACTGCCGCTGCTCGGCGTCGAACGCGTGCACGCCAGTGATATCCGCCGGCATCAGATCGGACGTTCCTTGCACGCGTTTGAACACGCCGCGTAACGACGTCGCAAGACTTTTGCTGAGCAGCGTCTTGCCGAGGCCCGGTGCGCCTTGTAACAAGACGTGACCGCGCGCGACCACGGCAATCGCCAGGGCGCGAATCACGGGCTGCAGCCCCAACACCACGGCGCCGAGCTCTCGTTGCAGGCGTTCTTCGAAGGATTGCAGAGCGTTCATCGAGCTTCCTTGAGCCATTACTTCAATGCCGTGCGTACACGCACCAGCAGATTATGCAGACGTAACAAATCGACGCGACGCCCGTGCTGCACTTTTGCGTGCAACTCCTGCAGTCGCAGAACATCTTGTGGCGCTACCGCTGTCTGCACGCTCAGCCAGTCCCAGGTGGGCTCGCCGTTCTGTGGCAGGCCCATGCGCAGGCGCGTGTCGTTAAAGAAATTAGCAAACAACTGCTGCCCGACAATCGCCGGCCGCAGTACTCGCGCCATGAAACCGCCGGTCGCGCGCACGAAGCCGGTGATATCGACCGGGCTCCATTTCGAGATCGCCGGGCGCAGCCGCTGCGAGCTCAGCACGAACACCAGCCACAAGCCCACCAGCCACCACAATGTGAGATGCAGCCGGCGGTCGCCGAAGAACGCGCTCGGATCGTAGAACGCGACCAGCCCTTGATGCGCATCGTCGATGATGAATTTACCGCCGTCACGCACCGACCAGCGCACGATGTTGGCGAGCAGCCGGGCGTTATCGTCGCTGCCCAGCGCTTTGTTAGTAAAGATGCTGCCGTACGCACTGAGAATGATCTGCCCCTGTCCGGACGGCAGCACCCACAGCACCGGCACGCCCGACTCCGGATCGTGCGCCAGCTCGACAACGGCTTCGCCCTGCCCCTCCAGCCAGGCGCGCCACTTGGCGCTCGGATATTCCGACAACGCCGTGACGGTCTCCACGCCGTCGAGCAACGGATGCGGACCGGCCGGTTTCATTTGGAAATGAACCGGCTGATCGTACTTGGTTGCGGCCGCCGCCTGCTCACGCATCGATGGCTTGCGCTTGGGAGTTTGCTGAGGCTTGGATGTTTTCGGCGGCTGCGGGGTGTTGGGCTTCGCTTCCGGTTCGGCCTCGGGCTCGGGCTCGGGCTCGGGCTGCATGAAACGCAGGTCCGTCATTGCTTCCATGTTGGACATGAAATCTGGATCGATGCCTTCGCCCATGGACCAGTCCGGCGTGTCCGACAGCCCGGCGACGATCAGCAGCGTATTGCCTTGATTCACCCAACTGCGCAGCGGCGCGACTTCCGTTCCACGCAATGGATACAGCTGCGGCGCTGTCGCGAGCATCAGATTGCCGCTCTTGGCTTCGATCTCCGGCAGTTGTTGTAACTTTCCGTAGCGCTCGCGCAGCGACAGCACCGGCACATGCTCCGACGTCAGCCAACGCGTCAAACCGAGATAGCCATTGGGGCCGGCCTCGATGCTGAGCGGACGCGTCGGCTTTTCCTCGGGGCTCGACGGCTTCGGGCCCATCAACGCATAGAACGCCGCGAAAGCGGCGATCGCCAGCGCCAGCGTGATCAGCCGGTCCTTCAAGCGCCCACTCCAGACAATTGCGAATGCAAGGCGCGACCGGCCTGCACGACGTCATCGAGTTCGGCGGGCGACTCATCGCCGCCGTACACGACGCGTTCGGCCAGCTGAGCGACGCGCCGGAAATTCTCGCGCTGGGAGGAATCGTCGAACCTGGCACGCGCCGCCAGCTCACGATGCGTGAGGCTGCGCTCCGCCTGCAAGCGCCCCGATTTCACCAACGTGGCGACCAGCATTTGTAACAAGATGGAAGGACGTTCGTTGCGTGCCGCGGTTTCCAGGTCCAATGGCGCAGCGAGCGCGTCGGTAGAAATTCCGAGCACATCGCCGGCAGCCGCGCGATTTTTCTTGCGCCGGCCTTTGCGCGCCACCCGCACTTCATTGACGATCACGACCACGGCGAGCAGCACCACCAGGCTCACCAAGCCGTAGAACAAAACGTTTCGCGCCGTCTCGGACAGCGAGTGCTCGTTGAACCAGCGGTTCAACCAGGAATCGTCGCCGGACTCCTTCTGGCTCAGCAAATTGCGCAGCCAGCGCTTGAAACGTTCCAGCCAGGTGAGCGGCTTTTCCGCCTGCGCAGGTGGTTTCAACTCATCGAGGATGGAATGAAGACTGTCGGCTTGCACCGTTCGCGCCGGCGGCGGTTTGCTGTAGCGCTCCGCCACGCTGCGCAAGGTCATCAGGCCATACGCACCGATCGTGTCCCATTGCGAATCGCCGATGAACGGATCGAGGCCGAGATCGCCCAGCGCCTGCTCGATGCCGGGGCACTGTTCTTCGAGCGCCTCGATGCCGATGACATTGGCGCCCACGTACTCTATTAAATCGTCTACAACTTGCCGCGCGGGCCGCTCTTCCGGGGCTATGAGGGCCGGCGCGGCGAGCAGACATATAAAGAGGACGATCGAGCGCACGAAATCAGGCGGCGTTCAATGCACCCACGCGAGCGGCCAGGTCGCCGCCTTCCTTGCGCAGCTTCAGATCCCAGTACACGCCGAGCAGCATCGCCGAGAAGAACGGGACTGCGACGACGTTGAGCAGCACACTGATCAGCAACGTGCTCACCATGGTGGAGATCATGACATCGCCCACGCCCAAGCCGATGAACGGCACGATGAGGCCGATGACCAGCGCCAGCGCCAGGTAGATCACGAACATCAGAATGCCGCCGACGGTCAGGATCGCAGCCGTGCGCCACCAGTTGCCCCATACCAGTTTGTGACTTCCGATCAGCGAATCGACCGGGCCCTTGCCTTCGAGCAGCACCAGGCTCGGGGCGAGCATCAGGCTCACCATCAAAATAAAGAAAGGAATCACCAGCAGAATCGCACCGATGGCGAGCGCGATGGCGAACAGCAGCCACATGAAGAACATCGGCACGATGCGCCCGGCCGCGGCTCCCAATGCTCCGCCGATGCTCACATCCTGATCGGTGGCGATCGCCTGCTGCTTTAGATACAAAGCGCCGACCACCCACCACGTCGCGGCGAACGTCACGATGTTGATCAGCCAGTAAACCGGATCGGACATTGCACCCAGCATTGCCAGCGCGGCGTCGGTGTCCGACACCGAGCCGGTACTGTGCATCATCAAATAAACACTGGGCGGCGCGCCGACCACTGCCAGCAACAGACTCAGGGGCCAGACCTCGGCAAGCGAGGCCTTGTACAACTGGAACGTCGTATCCAGGACGCCGCCGATACCCTGCGGCTGAGTGGGTTGAATGGCCATAAACGAATCTCCCTGATCTATTTGTCGATGCGAATCTGGCCAGCCGCCCCGCTGCAAGCGCCCGGCGGCGCAGATGATCGCGGCGCCGCGGTCGGTTGGCAAATATCCAGGTCTCACGACGGCTTACACCGCTGTCGGCAATCTCACTGGCGAAATGATATCAATGTGATATCGTATTGCCATCGCAAGGAGCCGACCCATGAAAGAACGACAAGTGCTGACCCTGCCCGGCGTGCCTATGGTATTGATCCTGCTCGCATTGCTGGCAGCGTGCGTGTGGTGGTTCGTGCAGTCCACGAACGCGTTCATCTCGCCGCTGCCGCCGATGGTGGCCACAGCGCTGGTGGTCTTTTGCGGCTTCGGCTTTTACATCGTGCAGCCGAACCAGGCTGCGGTGATGCAGTTCTTTGGCAAGTACGTCGGTTCCGAGCGCAACAGCGGGCTGCGCTGGGCCAATCCGTTCTACACCAAGAAGACCGTGACCCTGCGCGTGCGCAATTTCGAATCCAGCAAGTTGAAGGTCAACGACCTGGAAGGCGCGCCGATCGAAATCGCGGCGGTCGTCGTGTGGCAGGTGCATGACGCGGCCGAAGCGGTGTTCAACGTCGACAGTTACGAAAACTTCGTGCAGGTCCAGAGCGAGGCGGCGCTGCGCCAGATGGCGACCTCGTATCCATACGATCTGCACGAAGATCACAAAGTTGCCTTGCGCTCGCACGCCACCGAAATCAACGAGCACCTGCGCAGCGAAGTGCAGGAACGACTGGCACAAGCGGGCCTCACTGTGATCGAAGCACGCGTGAGTCATCTCGCCTACGCGCCTGAAGTGGCGCAAGCGATGTTGCAACGTCAACAAGCCGCCGCGATCATCGCGGCCCGCACTCGAATCGTCGAAGGCGCGGTTTCGATGGTGCACATGGCGTTGGAACAACTGGCGGAGAGAGGCGTCGTGCAACTCGACGAAGAGCGCAAGGCGGCGATGGTGTCGAACCTGCTGGTGGTGTTGTGCGGCGAGCGCGGCACGCAGCCGATCGTGAACACCGGCACGTTGTACAGCGGCTGAGCTGCTCGCCGTTTAAAAAGTGGCCGAGAAGAAAGCTTATCCGCTGCGAATCAGCAGCGAGGTCCTGGATGCCATGCAACGCTGGGCGCAGGACGAGCTGCGCAGCGTGAACGCGCAGATCGAGTACGTGCTCAGAGAGGCGCTGCGTAAAGCGGGACGAGCCAACGTCCCGCCGCCCGCAGCGCCGGAAGAAGAAACATCGCAGTGAGCTCAGCTCAGCGCGTTCTCCAGGTCCGCGAGCAGGTCTTGAACATCTTCGATGCCGACCGACAGGCGGATCAACGAATCGTCGATGCCGAGCTCGCGCCGTTTGTCCGGCGGGATCGACGCATGCGTCATCAGGCCCGGATGATCGACCAGGCTTTCGACGCCGCCCAGGCTTTCGGCGATTGTGAACAGGCGGCAGCGTTCGAGGAAATGTTTGGCTTCGTTCAAGCCGCCCTGGACGAAGAACGTCACGATGCCGCTGAAGCCGTTCTGCATCTGGCGCTTCGCGAGTTCGTGCTGCGGATGGCTCGGCAGCCCCGGATATAACACGCGCGCCACGCGCTTGTGCTTTTCCAGCCAGCCGGCGATGCGCAAGGCATTTTCGCTCGACTGGCGCATACGCAACGCCAGCGTCTTCAAGCCGCGCAACGCGAGAAAGCTGTCGAACGGGCCGCTGATCGCACCGACGGCGTTCTGCAGGAACGCGACCTTCTCCGCCAGCTCTTCATTCGCTGCGACCGCCACGCCGCCGACCATATCGGAATGACCGTTGAGATATTTGGTGGCCGAATGCATCACGATGTCGGCACCGAGCTCGATCGGCCGCTGCACCCACGGGCTGGCAAACGTGTTATCGACGACGGTGAGAATGCCCCGCTTGCGCGCGAACTCCGTCACGTACGCGATATCGACCAGCCGCAACGTCGGATTGGTCGGCGTTTCGATCCAGATCAGTTTCGTGTTCGGACGGACCGCGGCTTCCAGCGCTTTGGGCTCGGCGAGATTCGCGAAAGTAATTTCCAGGCCCGCGGTACGTTTGCGCACACGCTCGAACAAACGAAACGTGCCGCCGTACAGATCATCCATCGCAACGATGTGACTTCCAGCATCGAGCAGCTCCAGCAACGTGCTGGTCGCGGCCATGCCGGACGCAAAAGCGAAACCGCGCACGCCACCTTCGAGATCGGCGATACACCGTTCCCAGGCACCGCGAGTGGGATTCGCCGTGCGCGAATAATCGTAACCCTTGTGAACGCCCGGGCTGCTTTGCGCATACGTCGACGTCGTATAGATCGGCGGCATCACCGCGCCGGTCGACGGATCCGGAGACTGGCCGGCGTGAATGCAGCGAGTGGCGAAACCCAGCGAAGAGGAAGAAGTCATACGTATCCTCGAATGATCATTTGACCTGGCGGCGCAGGTAATTCAACACGTCCGAGCGCGTGACCAGGCCGAGAAACTTGTCGCCATCCATCACCGCCGCGGACGACAGCACTTCGAGCATCGCGACCAGGTTGTTGATGGTCTGATCCTTGTCGACGCGCAGGAACGTGCTGGTCATGGCCTTGTGCACCGGCTCGTTGAAGCGTTCCGGATGGCCGAACGCAAACCGCAGGATGTCATCCTCGGTCACGATGCCGATCAGCTTGTCGCCATCCATCACCGGCAGCTGCGAGAAGCCGGCGTTGCGCAGACGATTGTGAGCTGTTGTGAGCACGTCGTTCGGGCCGACGGTAATGGTCGCACGCTCGCCGTGCGGACGGCCGATGAGATCGCGCAGATCGTTGTATTTCTCGCGCTGGATGAAACCTTGATCTTCCATCCAGAAATCGTTGTACAACTTCGACAGGTAACGAGCGCCGGTATCGCATGCCATAGTCACAACGCGCTTCGGCGTTTTCTGCTCGCGACAGAAACGCAGCGCCGTCGCCAGCAGTGTGCCCGTCGAGGAGCCGGCGAGAATGCCTTCCTTTTGCAACAACTCGCGAGCAACCGAGAACGACTCGGCGTCGCTGATGCTGTACGCGCGCTTGGTCATGGAGAAGTCGGCGATTGCCGGAATGAAATCTTCGCCGATACCTTCCACCAGCCACGACGATTTCTGAGTCATTTTGCCGGTGGCAATGAACTCCGCGAGGATCGAGCCCTGGGGATCCGCGAGCACCAGCTCCACGTGCGGTGCATGTTTCTTGAAGTACGCTGCGAGGCCCGCGATCGTGCCGCTCGAACCGACGCCGACGACCACCGCATCGAGCTTTTGTGACATTTGCTCCCAGATCTCCGGCGCGGTCGTGAGCTCGTGCGCCTTCGGGTTGTCCGGGTTCGCGAACTGATTGATGAAATAACCACCGATGCGCTCCGCAATGGACTTGCCCAGGTCCTGGTAGTACTCGGGATGCCCCTTGCCCACATCCGAGCGCGTGAGCACCACTTCGGCGCCGAGCGCGCGCAGGTTGAAGATTTTTTCCTGGCTCATCTTGTCGGGCAGCACCAGGATCAGGCGATAGCCTTTTTGCGCGGCCACAAGCGCCAATCCCAATCCGGTGTTGCCGGCGGTCGCCTCGACGATGGTGGCGCCGGGCTTGAGCTCGCCGCGCGCTTCGGCCTGCTCGATCATACTCAAACCGATGCGGTCCTTGATCGAACCGCCGGGATTCATGTACTCGAGCTTCAGAAACAGCTCACAAGGGCCGGTGTCGAGTCGATTCAGCCGCAGCATCGGCGTGCGGCCAATCATCTCGATCGCGTTCTGGTAGACGTGCATGCGGGAGCTCCACGATCTGGGCGGTCAATCTTACGTGACTTGATTTACTCTTGCGGCCTCAACCAAGTCATCCGCCATGCCCGCAGCCCACTCCACGCAAACCGTCTCCGACGCCCTGCATACCGCGACCATGCTGTTGTCGCGCGTTTCCTCGTCCCCGCGGCTCGACGCCGAACTGCTGCTGGAATACGTAACCGGCTTGTCACGGACGAATTTTCGCTCCCACCCGGAGCGCGAGCTGCCGGTGAACGCCGGCTGGTCGTTTCAGCAGCTGGTCAAACGGCGCTCCAAGGGCGAGCCGGTTGCATACATCCGCCAGAGCCAGGAATTCTGGTCGCTGCTGCTGGAAGTCAGCCCGGCGGTACTGATTCCGCGGCCGGAAACGGAGTTGGTGGTCGAACGCGCGCTGACTCATATAGATGAGAGCCGGGCGGCACGCATTGCCGATCTCGGCACCGGCAGCGGTGCGATTGCCGTCGCGATCGCGTCGGAACGCCCGTCCGCGACCGTCGTCGCCGTCGATGCATCGAAGGACGCGCTGGATATCGCGAGCCGCAATGTCGGCAGGCTGCAACTGACCAACGTTTCGTTATTACACGGCAGCTGGTTCACGCCGCTCGCCGGCCAGCACTTCGATCTGATCGCGGCCAATCCACCTTACATCGGTCAGGACGATCCTGACCTGGCCCCCGATGTTCGACGGCACGAGCCGGCCATGGCATTGATCTCCGGCGTCACCGGCTTCGAAGCGCTGGATCTGATCGTTCGCGAAGCCCCCGCACACCTGAACAACGGCGGCTGGCTGGTCCTGGAACACGGCTGGAAACAGGCCGAAGCGGTGCGCCAGCGGCTTGTGTCGCAAGGCTTCGTTCACGTACGCTCCCACGCCGATCTGGCCGGCCACCAACGCGTAACGGAAGGTCAGCGCCCCTAACCCAAGGGTTTTCAGCCCTTTTCAGGACATCTCACCATGCTGGAATTCAAGACCTCCAAGGGCACGTTCACCGTGCAGCTGTTCGACAAGCAGGCGCCGATCACGGTGGAGAACTTCCTGCGCTACGCCGATGAAGGCTTTTTCGACGGCACGATTTTTCATCGCGTGATTCCCGGCTTCATGATCCAGGGCGGCGGGCTGACGCCGGACATGAGCAACAAGAAGGGCCATGCGCCGATCAAGAACGAAGCGACCAACGGCTTGAAGAACAAGCGCGGCACGCTGTCGATGGCGCGCACCAACGACATCAACAGCGCGACGTCGCAGTTCTTCGTCAACGTGGTCGACAACGATTTCCTCGACCACAAGGGCCAGAGCAATTACGGCTATGCCGTGTTCGGCCGCATCGACTCGGGCATGGACGTGATCGATGCCATCGCAGCGGTGAAGACCGGCAACCGCGCCGGCCACCAGGACGTGCCGGTGGAATCGATCGTGATCGAGTCGGTCAAGCGCGTGGAACCGAAAGCCTGAGGCTAAAAAAACAAACGCCGGGCGCACTCGCATGCACCCGGCGTTTTCGAACTCACAATGAGCAGCTGTTACTTAAACAGCACCGACAGATTGAACACGTCGATGTCGCTCTCGCCGGTCTTGTCCTCATCACCCACGTTGAGGAACTTCTGATACTCGACTCGCAGCACGAAGCTCTCGTTGATGTTCCAGGCGCCGCCGATGCCAGCGAACAGCTCGTTCTCACTCGCGTCCACGCGACCATGCACGATGTTGCCGGTATTGAACTCGACATCGCGCAGGCGATTGGTCACTCGCGTGTCCGCGATGTAAATGCCGCCGCGCAGGTGCAGGTCGAAGTGCTGGCCGATGGGCAGCATGCCCAGCGCGCTGATCGTCGGGCCGGAGCTGGTGAACTGCGTCGCACGTTCGCCGATGAAATTGCCGGAGGCCGACGTTCCCGAAGTATTGGTCACGGTCTCGGTGACGGTCACCGGCAGGCGGTACGACGCTTCGCCCAGATTCGCGTAACCCAGCTCGGTTGCAAAGTACTTGCCCCAGCGATAGCCCACTTGCAGGCCCCACACGCTCACGCTGTCGTCGAGCGTCGAGCGGCCGGTCGCAGCGAGCGCGAACTCATGCAGGACGTCGTCGGAGGTCGAATCGGTGCCCTTGGTGTCGATATAAGCAGCCCGATCGAGCTCGGTCGGCAGCGAAGCCAGCACCGCTTCATCGAAGTCGCCTTTGGACGGAACATCGACCGAGCCGCTGCCGCCCCACACGCCAAAATAAAATCCCTGGTATTCCTCGGCAAAGGCCGCCGGAGTCGACAGCACACATCCGATCGCCAAACCCGCCATCGTTTTCTTGATCATCGGAAGCTCTCCACAATGTCCATCCCGTATTTCGATGTCCGCCCATGACGGAATTTGGGCGGCGATGGTAGACGATTATGTGTAATCCAACAGCGACTAGATCACACTTGCGGCGGCGCAAATCGCTTTCGTGAACCATGCACGATTCTTCTCCCAAGCCGCGGCGGTGGTGGCGTTTCGCCGGTTGGCTACTCATATTGGTAATTGTCCTTACCGTTCTGCCCGTCATTTTGCTGAGATGGGTGGACCCGCCGACCTCTGCTTTCATGATCCGCGAGCGCTTCTCACGTCCGATCTACCAGCGCTGGGTGGACTGGCCGCAGATCTCGCCTCATATAAAAGTCGCAGTCATTGCTTCGGAAGACCAGAAGTTTCCAGAGCATCACGGCTTCGACCTGGAATCCATCAATGACGCACTGGAAGAGCGCGAGCGCGGCCGACGCGTGCGCGGCGCCAGCACGATCTCACAGCAGGTGGCGAAGAATTTGTTTCTTTGGCCCGGCCAGAGCTGGATCCGCAAAGGTTTCGAAGCGTATTACACGGTGCTGATCGAAACGCTCTGGCCCAAGCGGCGCATTCTGGAGGTGTATCTAAACATCGCCGAGTTCGGCAGCGGCGTGTTTGGTGTAGGCGCCGCCTCGGAAGTGTATTTCAAGAAACAAGCAGCGCGACTGAGCGCACCGGACGCCGCGCTGCTCGCCGCCGTGCTACCCAATCCGAAACGTCTGCGCGTGTCCGCACCCTCGCGCTATGTTCGTTCGCGGCAGGACTGGATTCTGGGGCAGATGCGCGGCATCGGCGGCGTCAGCCTGATCGATCAGATCGATCCGCCGCCGAGACAGAAAAAGAAACGTTGAGCGCTTACGCCGCCTCGACGACTTGCTGATCGATCGCGCCGAAGATACTGCGCCCCTGGACATCGAACATCTCGATGCGCACGCGATCGCCGAACTTCAGGAACGAGGTCGCAGGCTTGCCTTGCTCCAGCTGTTCCAAGGTGCGGCGCTCGGCGATGCACGCCGAGCCGAGCGAACGATCGTAATTTGAAATCGTGCCCGAGCCGAGGATGGTGCCGGCACGCGCATTGCGCGTCAGCGTGATGTGTTCGACCAGGCGCGCGAAATCGAAAGTCATATCGACGCCCGCATTCGGCTTGCCGAAAGGCTGACCGTTGACGTGCACTACCAGCGGCAAATGAACCTTCGCATCCGCCCATGCTGCGCCGAGTTCGTCAGGTGTGACCGCGACCGGTGAGAACGCCGTCGCCGGCTTGGATTGATAGAAGCCGAAACCTTTGGCGAGCTCGCCCGGAACCAGGTTGCGCAGCGACCAGTCGTTCACCAGCATCACCAGTCGGATGTGCTGCCCGGCTCGCTCCCGCCTCGTGCCCATCGGCACGTCGTCGGTGACGATTGCAACTTCACCTTCGAGGTCGATGCCGAACTCCTCGCTCGGCACCGGCACGTCTTGTCTCGCGCCGATGAAATCATCCGAACCGCCCTGATACACGAGGGGATCGGTCCAGAAACTTTCCGGCATCTGCGCACCGCGCGCCTTGCGCACCAACTCGACGTGATTGACGTACGCAGAACCGTCCACCCAGTGATATGCCCGCGGCAGCGGTGCCATCGCCTGGTCGGGATCGAAAGCGATCGATCCGGCCACTGAGCCTTTCTCCAACGCATTCGCCACTTCAAGCAGTTCGGGAGAGACACGAGCCCAATCATCCAACGCCGCTTGCAATGTCGCCGCGATCTGAGGAACCGCGACCGCCTTGCTCATATCGCGGCTGACGACCACCAGCCGACCGTCGCGGGATCCGTCACGTAACGTTGCAAGCTTCATTTCTGTTTCCAGCTGTCGACGTAACCGGCCCACTCCACCGCCGCCGCCGCCTCGGCGATCTCGATCGCGTCGCGCGTGTCGATCATCACCGCATATTCATCCGTCGCCGGCTTCGATTGCACCAGCATGTTCTTCAATGCTTTCGGGTGCGGGCCATGGGTGAAACCGCATGGATGCAGCGTCATCATGCCGGGCTTGATGTTGTCGCGAGAGAAGAAGTCGCCGGCGTGATAGAACAACACTTCGTCGTAGTCGTCGTTGTTGTGAAAGAACGGGACCTTGAGCGCACCCGGGTCGGTCTCGAACGGGCGCGGCACGAATGTACACACGACGAAACGATTGCCGACGAACGTGGTGTGCGCGGATGGCGGCAAGTGATATCGGTGGCTCACGATGGGCCGAATATCTTTCACGTTGATCCGCACCACCGACAGGTCGCCGTGCCAGCCGGTCGCATCCAGCGGATTGAACGGATATGTCACCGTTGAGATCGCGTTGCTACGCTTGACGCGCACCTGCCAACGCTCATCGCGCTGCTGGGCGACGAACTCAGCATCCATACGTGGTGTATCGAGCATCGCCGGATCGAAGATCGCGTGCGCGCCGAGCAAACCTTTGTCCGGCAGCGTGTAGCTCGCATTCGTCGCCTCGATCAGCAACGCAAACATCGGCTCCTGCATGTCGACGCGCCACATCGTGCCGCGAGGAATCATGACGTAATCGCCGGCGGTGATGCTCAAGCGACCGTAGTCACAATACAGCTCGCCCGCGCCACGATGGATGAACAACAGATCGTCGCCGTCGGCGTTGCGCACCAGATGATCCATCGATGCACTCGGGTTCCACACGCGAACGCGCACGCTCGCGTTACGCAGCACTTCGGCGGCTTGCCACGGCGACGAGTGCGCCTTGGCGACGTTGTTCAGATCGAATGCATGCGGCCGCAACGGACCTTCGAACTCCACCCAGCCGGTGGGCGGATGGCGATGATGGAAAAACGCCGCGGGCCCGAAGAACCCTTCCTTACTGATCTCGCGCTCGTACGTTCCTGGCGGCAGATCCGCATGCGCTTGCCGCGAGGCGGTGCCTTCGACGCGCGGTGGAACGACGGGCCGTTTCATATGACCCCTCGACGCATCTGATCCAGCTCGATGGATTCGAACAGCGCCTTGAAGTTGCCTTCGCCAAAGCCTTCGTTGCCCTTGCGCTGGATGATCTCGAAAAAGATCGGGCCGATGACGTTCTGGGTGAAGATCTGCAGCAGCAGGCCCTCGCCTTTGGCCGGGTTGCCGTCGATGAGAATGCGCCGCTTCTTCAGCTCGTCCAGATTCTCGCGATGGCCGGTGACGCGCGCGTCGACGCCTTCGTAGTAAGTGTCCGGCGTGTCCTGGAACTGCACGCCGTGCTCGCGCAGGGTGTCGACGGTGCGGAAAATATCGGCGGTGCCGAGCGCGATATGTTGAATGCCTTCGCCGCGATACTCGCGCAGGTATTCCTCGATCTGCGACTTGTCGTCCTGGGATTCGTTGATCGGAATGCGGATCTTGCCGCACGGGCTGGTCATGGCCCGGCTGAACAGGCCGGTCTTCTTGCCCTCGATGTCGAAGTAACGAATCTCGCGGAAGTTGAACAGCTTCTCGTAGAAGCCCGCCCACTTGTTCATGTTGCCGCGGGCGACGTTGTGCGTCAGATGATCGATGTACGACAGCCCGGCAGAACGGCCGCGACCGCTGGCGGGAACCGGCACGAAGTCCACGTCGTATATCGTGCGCTCGCCGTAGCGGTCCACCAGGTAGATGAGACTGCCGCCAATGCCCTCGATCGCCGGAATGTTCAGCTCCATGGGGCCGACGCGCGTCTCCACCGGCTTGGCGCCGAGTTCGACGCAGCGGCGGAACGCATACGACGCATCCTTCACGCGAAACGCCATCGCGCATGCCGACGGTCCGTGCTCGCACGCGAAGCGCTGGCCGAAGCTTCCCGGCTCGGCGTTGATGATGAAATTTATGTCGCCTTGGTTGTGCAAAGTGACGTTCTTACTGCGATGCTTCGCCGTGGCCGGAAAGCCGAGGCGCTCGAACAACGTGCGCAGCAGCTCCGGATCCTGGGCGGTGTATTCGACGAATTCGAAACCATCCGTGCCCAGCGGGTTGTGACTTTCTTGCGAAGAAGGTGTGGCGCCACTCATGATGCTGCTCCGTATCGCGAATGGTTGCAGTTGAAACTATCCACCCGATCCCAGTCAAGTGGCCCAGCATGAACGAAGACACCGGACCGACGGACGATCTGCACCTGGATCGCTTTATTCCCTACCGCCTGTCGGTGCTGACGAACACGGTCAGCATGCTCATCGCCGGCGCGTACGAAAGGGAGTTCGGGTTGAGCATCCCGCAATGGCGGGTGATGGCGGTGCTGGCGCGTTATCCGGACCTCTCGGCGGTGGAAGTGGCGGAGCGCACGGCGATGGACAAGGTCGCGGTCAGTCGAGCCGTGCAGGGTCTGCTCGACTCCAAACGGGTTTTGCGTGCTTACGACAAAGGCGATCGTCGCCGCTCCATCCTGCGCCTGTCCGCCGCTGGACAAGCGGTGTATCAGCGCGTCGCGCCGTTGGCCCTGCGCTACGAAGAGGAACTGCTCAGCTCGTTGAGCGCCACCGATCGGCGAGCCCTGGATCGACTGCTGACGCGCCTGCTGGAGAAGGCCCACTCCATGCGGCGCGAAACTGACACTGACTGAAGCAGCATGCGTATAATTCGCGCCGTTCATTGATCCCAGGATCGAGGGAGCGGGCACGAGTGAGAACGGTGGCGGAGTTTCAGATTCAATACCTGCGGCAGCTGAGCCCGCAGGGCCGCCCACTCGATGAGCTTCCCGCCTTCGCCGCGGACAACGATGAGCTGCTGAAGATGTTCGCGGCCATGCTCCGGGCGCGCACCTTCGATGCGAAGGCCATCAACCTGCAACGCACCGGCAAGCTCGGCACTTACGCGCCCTGCCTCGGCCAGGAAGCCGCCCATATCGGCGTCGGCGCCGCGATGCGTCCCGAAGACTGCCTCGCCATCGTCTATCGCGAGATCGGCACCTTGTTCTGGCGAGGCGTGCGCATGAGCGAAGTGCTGCTCTACTGGGGCGGCGACGAGCGCGGCAACAACTTCGCCGTGCCTCGTCACGATTTCCCATGGTGTGTGCCGATCGCAACTCAAACGCTGCACGCTGCCGGCGCCGCGATGGCGTTCAAGATTCGCAAAGAGCCGCGCTGCGCGGTCGCTTACATCGGCGACGGCGGCACTTCCGAAGGCACGTTTTACGAAGCGATGAATCTCGCCGGCGCGAGCCAGCTGCCGATCGTGTTCGTCGTCGTGAACAACAAGTGGGCGATCTCCGTCCCCATCGAAGCGCAGACCGCGGCACAGACGCTGGCGCAGAAAGGCATCGCCGCCGGCATTCCAGGCGTGCAGGTCGACGGCAACGATGTGATCGCCGTGCGCGACGTCATGTCGCGAGCGTTGGAAAGAGCCCGCAGCGGCGGCGGCCCGACGGTGGTCGAAGCGATGAGCTATCGCTTGAGCGATCACACCACTGCCGACGATGCGACTCGATACCGCAGCGAGACCGAAGTCACGGAAGCCTGGAAGGTCGAGCCGCTGATTCGCCTGCGCAAACTGCTCGAAGCTCGCGGTGTGCTCGACGAAGCGCGCGAGCAGGCGATGAAGGCGCAGTTCAGCCGCGAAGTCGACGAGGCCGTCCAGGAATATCTAAACACGCCGCGCCAATCGACCGATGCCATGTTCGAACATCTGTACGCCAACCCACCCCGCTACATCGAAGCGCAAAAGGACCTCGCGCGTCGCTACGCCGGCACCGGCCGGCCGTCTCATTAAAGTCATCATGGCCAAAGTCACACTGGTCGAGGCCATTGCGATGGCGCAGGCGTGGGAGCTCGCGCACGATCCGAGCGTGGTCGTGCTCGGCGAAGACGTGGGCAAGAGCGGCGGCGTGTTTCGCGCCACGGCCGGATTGTTCGACAAATTCGGCGCCGACCGCGTGCAGGACACGCCGCTGGCGGAGAACATGATTGCCGGCATGTGCGTCGGCATGGCGGCGCAAGGCATGAAGCCGGTCGCCGAAATTCAGTTCATGGGCTTTTTGTATCCGGCGATCGACCAGATCGTGAATCACATGAGCCGGCTGCGTCACCGCACTCGCGGACGCCTGTCGTGCCCGGTCGTGATTCGCACTCCGCACGGCGGCGGCATTCACGCGCCGGAACATCATTCCGAGTCGGTCGAATCGATGATCGCGCACGTGCCGGGTATTCGCGTCGTGTGCCCTTCGTCGCCGGCGCGCGCATATGGTTTGTTGCTGGCTTCGATTCGCGATCCGGATCCGGTGTTGTTTCTCGAACCGACGCGTATCTATCGCCTGGTGAAGCAGGAAGTGGCGGATGACGGCGTGGCCGCACCGCTCGATGTTTGTTACATCCTGCGCGAAGGCGAAGACGTGACGATCGTGACCTGGGGCGCGATGACCGTCGATGTGCTGCAGGCGGCGGAGCAGCTCGCCGCGCAAGGCATCAGCGCCGAAGTGATCGATCTCGCGACCATCAGTCCGATCGACTCCGAGACCATTCTCGATTCGGTCGCGAAGACCGGTCGACTGGTGATCGTGCACGAGGCAGCGCGTAACTGCGGCGTCGGTGCGGAGATCGCGGCAATCGTTGCCGAGCACGGTTTGTATGATCTGGTCGCGCCGATTCAGCGCGTCACCGGCTTCGACACAGTCGTACCGCTGTACCGACTGGAGAACGATTACATTCCCAGCGTCGCTCGTATTGTCGACGCAGCGAAAACAGCGATGGCGGGCTAAGTAGATGAGCGTGACATTCAACCTGCCCGATCTCGGCGAAGGCTTGCAGGAAGCGGAGATCGTCAGCTGGCACGTGGCCGAGGGCCAGGGCGTGGAAGTCGATCAACCGTTGTTGTCGGTGGAAACCGCCAAGGCCGTTGTCGATGTGCCGAGCCCGTACAGCGGCCGCATCGTTCGTTTGCATGCCAGGCCCGGCGACACGGTCGAGACCGGCAAGCCGCTGGTGGATTTCGATCTGCCCTCCAAGCAAGCCGCTGCCGCCGCTGCGCCTTCCAATCAGGGCATGGTCGTTGGCCACATGGCCACGCGTAACGAAGAATTCATCGATCGCGCCATCGTCGGCTCGTCTCGTCGCGCCACTCGCGATCGCGTCCGCGCAGCTCCAGCCGTTCGCATGCTCGCCAAGCGCTTGGGCATCGAACTGTCGGCGTGCAAGGCAACCGGCCGTCACGGCCTGGTCAGCGTCGACGACGTGCTTGCGCTTGCAAATGTTTCCAACAAGCAGAAGGCACCTGCAGTCGCGGGATTGACCGATGCCGATCGCCTGCGCGGGCCGCGCAAGGCAATGTCACAAAGCATGTCGCTGTCTCGCGATGAGATCGCGATGTGCACGATCTTCGACGACGCCGACATCGACGTTTGGAAAGGTCGCGACGACATCACGGTTCGCCTGATCCGCGCCATCGCTGCCGGCGCCAAGGCCGAGCCCAGCTTGAACGCGTTGTTCGATCCCGCCGGCCCGTCACGCAAAGTGATGGAGCATGTCGATCTCGCAATCGCCGTGGATACAGACGGCGGATTGATCGTTCCCGTGCTTCGCGATATCGGCGCCAGGTCTGCACAGCAACTCCGCGCCTCGCTCGATGACATCAAGCAACGGACGCGCAATCGGACCATCGCGCCGGAAGAGATGCGCGATTACACGTTTACGCTGTCGAACTTCGGCACGCTCGCCGGACGCTACGCCACGCCGCTGGTCGTGCCGCCGACCGTTGCGATCCTCGGTGCGGGCAAGCTCCAGCGCGACGTGGTTGCCGGCGCGACTGCGCCGGAAATTCACGTGCGCCTGCCGTTATCGCTCACCTTCGATCACCGCTGCATCACCGGCGGCGAAGCTTGCCGATTCCTGGCGGCCGTGATCACCGATCTACAACTCCCAAGCTAGTTCGAGCTAACCGCCGGAGAGTTCCAGGCCACGTCGTTATTCCTTTTTGGTACGACGTGATCTCCGTCATTCTCTTACGCTATGCGCCCACCAACAATTTGCGGTGACGGTGCAGATCTTTCGTTGCGCCCGCTACGAATTGCATACAAGTGAGCTTCAGGGGCTCACTTCCCGACCTAACAACCCGACCTTGTACACATCATGACAACAACGATCCCGGCCGCGCGCCAGAAACTGATCGAACGTGTCGCTCTTGCCGCCCGCGCCTTGAAAAAACGCGGCGATCCGCTCGATGTTCAGGAATTCGTGCGTCAGTACTACCGGGGCGTCGGCGAGGAAGATCTCGCTGAATACTCCAGCGAAGAGCTGGCCGCGCTCGCGCTCGCTCATCTGCGAAGCGCCACAGTGCGTAAAGCGCGCAAGCCGCTGGTGCGTGTATTCAACACCGACGCAGAACGCGACGGCTGGAATACAACGCATACCGTCGTCGAAGTGACAACGGAGGACATGCCGTTCCTGGTCGACTCGCTCGGCATGGTGCTCACGCAGGCGGGCCTCACGATTCACATGATGGTCCACCCGGTGCTGCCGGTCCGCCGCGACCGCGCCGGTCAGTTGGAAACATTGGCTCCACAAAATGGTGGTCAGGGCAGCACCGATCCGAAGCAGCTGACGCAGGAATCCTGGCAGCACATCGAGATCGATCGCATCGGCGAGCCGGAGCGCCTGCAGGAGCTGGAGCAAAAGATACTGCGCACCCTCGATGACGTGCAGCTTGCCACCAGCGACTGGAATGAGATGCGCCGCCAGGCCACCGAGCTTGCGACCGAGATCGAGCGCGACAATCCTTCCGTCCAACCCAACGAAGCGCGTGAAGCCAAAGCGCTGCTCGATTGGATGGCCGCGAATCACTTCACGTTCATCGGTTATCGCCAGTACGAGTTGAAACGCGGCAAGAGCGAAGACCTGCTGACGCCGCTGCCGGAGTCCGGCCTGGGTATCCTGCGCTCACGTCGTGGCTATCGCGTCGAGCCGACCGTGCTCACAGGCGAGATGCGCGAACGTGCCCGTCATCCGGACCTGATGACCATCACCAAGGCGAACTCGGTGTCGACGGTTCATCGCGCCACGTATCTCGATTACGTGGGCGTGAAAACATTCGATGCCGCCGGCAAAGTCACCGGCGAGAAACGTTTCCTCGGCCTGTTCACGTCGGCGGTCTACAACCGCAGCCCGCGTGAGATTCCCCTGCTGCGGCAAAAGATCGAACGCGTCGTCAGTCACTTCGGTCTCGATCCCGCCAGCCACGACGGCAAGGCCGTGGTGCACGTACTCGAAACCTATCCACGCGACGAGCTGTTTCAATCCAGCGTCAACGATCTGATCCGCACCGTTCGCGGCATCGTCAATCTGTATGAGCGCCAGCGGGTGCGTGTGTTCCTGCGACGGGACACGTTCGGGCGTTTCTATTCGGCGCTGATCTTCGTGCCGCGCGACCGGTACAACACCCAGGTGCGCCAGAAGATGGAAGCGGTGATCAACGAGAAGCTCAAAGCCACCGCGATCGAATCGCAGGTCCAGCTGTCCGAGTCCGCCCTCGCCCGCGTGCACATGATCATTCGCCTGCCGGCAGACGGCGGCCCGCGCATCGATGCCGAAGAGCTCGAACATTTGATCGCGGAGACGGTGCGCACCTGGAGCGACCGGCTGCGCGACGCCTTGATCGAAAAGCACGGCGAACTGGAAGGCCGCTTGATGGCCGAGCGCTATCGCAATGCCTTCCCGGCCGCGTATGAAGAAGATGTCACGGCGGCAGTCGCCATCGAGGACATTCGCCAGCTCGATGAAGTCGTCGGCGCGACCGACCGGATCGCCATGCGCTTGGCGAACGGCGCAGACAAGACCGTGCATCTGCGCCTGTTCCGCGGCGCCTCGCCCATTGCGTTGTCACAGGCGCTGCCGATCCTGGAGAACATGGGCTTCGTGGTGCTCACCGAGCGGCCGTATCTCATCAATGCCAGCGGCGGCCGGCAGATCTGGCTGCAGGATTTCGAGATGCGCCGACGCGACGGCGGCGCGATCAGCACCGACGTTCTCGGCGAACGCTTTACCGACGCATTCAACGCCGTGTGGAGCGGGCGTGCCGAGAACGACGGCTTCAATCAATTGATGGTCATCACCGAGCTGACCTGGCGACAGGCGAGCGTGCTGCGTGCGTACTGTCGTTATGCGCTCCAAACCGGCGCTGCTTTCAGTCAGGCGTATATGGAGCAAGTTCTGGCGTCTAACGCTAACATCGCTGCCACCCTGTCGCAGTTGTTCGAAGCGCAGTTCGATCCGGCGCTCAAGCCCGCCAAGCGCAGCACTGAAGTCGAAGGACTGAAGCAGAAGCTCTCCGAGCTGCTCGATTCGGTCCGCAGCCTCGACGAAGACCGCATCCTCCGCCGCTTCGCGCACGCGATCCAGGCGACCTTGCGCACCAACTATTTCCAAACGGATACGAGCGGCGCGCCGAAACAGTGCCTGTCGTTCAAGCTCGACTCGCGCAGCATCCCCGAAGTGCCGCAGCCTCGCCCGGCGTTCGAGATCTTTGTTTACTCGCCGCGCGTGGAAGGCGTCCACCTGCGCATGGGCCACGTCGCCCGCGGCGGCATTCGCTGGTCCGATCGTCGCGAAGATTTCCGCACCGAAGTGCTGGGCCTGATGAAGGCGCAGAACGTCAAGAACACGCTGATCGTGCCGGTCGGCGCCAAGGGCGGCTTCGTGCCCAAGCGCATGCCTGCCGGCGCCAGCCGCGAAGACGTGCAACGCGAAGGCGTCGAGTGCTATCGCACCTTCATCTCGGCGCTGCTGGACATTACCGACAACATCGTCGACGGCAAGCTCACACCGCCGGCGCAGGTCGTGCGTCGTGACGGCGACGATCCGTATCTGGTGGTTGCCGCCGACAAAGGCACGGCGACCTTCTCCGACATCGCCAACAGTCTCGCGGCCGATTACAACTTCTGGCTGGGCGACGCGTTCGCCTCCGGCGGCTCGGCCGGCTACGACCACAAGAAGATGGGCATCACCGCACGCGGCGGTTGGGAATGTGTGAAGCGCCACTTCCGCGAAATGGGCATCGACACGCAATCGCAGGACTTCACGGTGGTCGGCATCGGCGACCTGGCGGGCGACGTGTTCGGCAACGGCATGCTGCAGTCGCCGCACATTCGTTTGCTCGCGGCCTTCAATCACCAGCACATCTTCCTGGATCCGGATCCGGACGCGGCGGCGAGCTTCAAGGAGCGCGAGCGAATGTTTGCGTTGCCCCGCTCGACCTGGGAGGACTACAACAAGAAGGTGATTTCCAAGGGCGGCGGCGTGTTCCCCCGCAGCGCCAAGTCGATCAAGGTCTCGCCGCAGGTGCAGGCCATGCTCGGCATCAAGCGCGACACCTTCACGCCGATCGAGCTGATTCGCGCGATTCTGTGCATGCCGGTGGACCTGCTGTGGAATGGCGGTATTGGCACGTACGTAAAAGCGACTGATGAAACTCACATCGAGGTCGGCGACCGCGCCAACGATGCGGTCCGCGTCAACGGCCGCGAGCTTCGCTGCAAAGTGATCGGCGAAGGCGGCAACCTCGGCCTGTCACAACGCGGCCGCGTCGAGTACGCGCTCGCAGGCGGGCGGCTCAACACGGATTTCGTGGACAACTCCGGCGGCGTCGACTGCTCCGACCACGAGGTCAACATCAAGATCCTGTTGAACAACCTCCCGAAGCGGGCGGGCCTGACGCTGGAGAAGCGCAATCAGCTGCTCGCCGACATGACGGACGAAGTGGGCGCACTGGTGCTGCGTGACAACTATCTGCAGAGCCAGGCACTGTCGGTTTTGGAAACACGCGGCCCCCAGGATCTGCTCGAGCACGCGCACTCGATTCGTCAGCTGGAAGTTTCCGGGCTGCTGGATCGTGGCCTGGAATTCCTCCCCGCAACGGAGGAAATCACCGAGAGGCATCAGGCCGGGCGCGGGCTCACGCGGCCCGAGCTCGCCATCCTGCTCGCCTACGCGAAGATGGCGCTGTACTCGAAAATCATCGACTCGGATGTGCCGGAGGATCCGTATCTGGGGCATGAGCTGGAACGTTACTTCCCGGCGCTGATGCAAAAGCGCTTCGGCAAGTATCTGCCCGAGCACCGCTTGCGACGCGAGATCATCGCCACCGCGACCACCAACAGCATCGTCAATCGCATGGGTCCGACGTTTGCTCGGCGCGTGCAGGAAGACACCGGTGCAAACGCCGGCACTATCGCTCGCGCGTATGCGATCGCTCGTGAAGTTGTAAGCATGCGCGACACCTGGGCCGACATCGAAGCGCTCGATACCAAGATTTCGGCAGCCGTGCAGTACGAGATGATGTTTGAAACGACGCGGCTGCTGCGCTTCTGCACCTATTGGTTCATCCATCGCCAGGGCACGCACGAGCGCGGCAACCTCGATATCGAACGCCAGGTGTCCCGCTTCCGCAGCGGCATGAAAGAAATCGACGGACTGCTGCCGCGAGTTCTGTCGGGCGCCGACCTCGCTGTCTTCAACAATCGCAACGGCCGCTACATCGCCGCGGCCGTGCCGGAAAAACTCGCGAAGCGTATGGCGAGCCTCGCCGCACTTCGCTCCGGCCTGGACCTGGTCGAGATCGCCGAGAGCACCGAACTGCCGCTGGAAACAACGGCGCAGCTGTACTTCGGCGTCGGCACTGCGCTGTCGCTGGACTGGATTCGCGATCGCGTCGAAGTGCTCGGCGTCGAAGGTCACTGGCAGGCAGTGGCTCGCACGACCTTGCGAGACAACGTCTACAACTTGCAGCGCGCGCTGTGTCTGCAGGTCATCGCTGAATCCAAGTCATCGCGAAAAGCGAA
>CAMLEO010000048.1 GCA_946478975.1 uncultured Steroidobacter sp. | reverse complement strand
ACCTTCGAGCTGCCGGTGCTCTCGATTGAAGTGCTGAAGCCGGGCACTCATTCGACGGTGCAGGAATATCCGGGGCGGCTCGGCTACTGGAACGTCGGCGTGCCGCCGTCAGGACCGATGGATGCACTGGCGTTCCGGCTCGCGAATCGAATCGTCGGCAATGAGGAGGCGTGCGCGGCGCTCGAACTGACGGGCATGGGGCCGACGTTGAAGTTCGGCATCGAAACGTCGATCGTGCTCACCGGTGCACACATGACCGCAACCATCGATGGACGTGCCGTGCCGTACTGGCAACCTGTACGCGTGCCCGCAGGCGGTGTGCTCACAATCGGCGGCATTCAGGGCGCGGGGCAGCGAACGTATCTCGCAGTCGAAGGCGGTTTGGTCGTGCCGCCTTATCTCGGCAGCAAAGCTACTTTCACGCTGGGAATGTTCGGCGGTCACGTGGGTCGCGCGCTGCGCACGGGTGACGTGCTGAGACTGTCCGTGCCTCGATCATCACCGGATGCGGCATGTCCTGCGCCAAGCGAGTTGATTCCCCAATACAGCAAACAATGGAACATCGCTGTGACGCCGGGTCCGCACGGCGCGCCGGACTTCTTTACCGACGACGACATGCGAGCGTTCTACGACGCCGATTGGGAAGTTCACTACAACTCCAGCCGCACCGGCGTGCGCTTGATCGGGCCGAAGCCGACGTGGGCACGCATGGATGGCGGCGAAGCCGGCCTGCATCCATCGAACGTGCACGACAACGCGTACGCAATCGGTGCAGTGGACTACACCGGCGACATGCCTGTGATTCTCGGGCCCGATGGTCCGAGCCTCGGCGGCTTCGTGTGTCCGGCGATCGTGGCGCGTGCGGATCTGTGGAAGCTCGGTCAGCTTCGGCCCGGCGATCGCATTCGATTTCGCTGCATCTCATGCGAACAGGCAGTCGCGCTGCGCGAGGTGCAGGACGAGAGCATCGCCAGGCTGGAGGCGCCGCATGCGGCGCCGATCAGTATCGACGATGCCGCGCCTTGCATGTCGTCAGTGCTGTATCAGGCGGGCGAGGGGAACGACGCGCTGTGCGTGCGGCAATCCGGTGAGGATTACGTCCTGGTCGAGTTTGGGCCGCCGGTGCTGGATCTCGAACTGCGTTTCCGTGTGCACGCGCTGATGCAGGCGCTCGAAGCGCGGCGTGTTGCATCGATCATCGATCTGACGCCGGGCATCCGGTCGCTGCAAATTCACTTCGATTCGCGCGCAATCTCACAAGCGCGGATGCTTCGATTGCTGCTCGATATACATACATCGCTGCCGGCGCTGGAAGAGCTCGAAGTGCCCAGTCGCATCGTGCATCTGCCGCTGTCGTGGGATGATCCAGCTACGCGGCTCGCAATAGACAAGTACATGCAGTCGGTGCGCGCCGACGCGCCGTGGTGCCCGAGTAACATCGAGTTCATCCGGCGCATCAATGGGCTCGACTCCGTCGACGACGTCAAGCGCATCGTGTTCGAGGCGAGCTATCTTGTTATGGGTTTGGGCGATGTATATCTCGGCGCGCCTGTTGCCACGCCACTCGACCCACGTCATCGGCTCGTGACCACCAAATACAATCCGGCGCGGACCTGGACTCCGGAGAATGCAGTTGGCATCGGCGGTGCGTATCTGTGCGTGTATGGCATGGAAGGGCCGGGCGGCTACCAGTTCGTCGGACGCACGGTGCAGATGTGGAATCGCTATCGGCAAACGCAGGACTCTCGCGACGGGCAGCAGTGGCTGCTGCGGTTCTTCGATCAGATCCGTTTCTATCCGGTGAGCGCGGACGAACTGCTGAAGATGCGCGATGATTTTCCACATGGGCGGTTTCAGCTGCGCATTGAAAACACCACGTTGAGGTTGAGTGAGCAGCGGCGCTTTCTCGACGCTCATGCGAGCTCGATCGCTCAGTTCAAAGCGCGCCAGCAGGCGGCGTTTGAAGCCGAGCGTGAGCAATGGCGGAACAGCGGGGCAATGGTTGTCGAATCGGAGCCATCGTCTTCATCGGGCCCGCTGGGGAATGGTGATGTTCCCGATGGTTGTGTTGCTGTGGGTGCGCCTGTGACCGGCAGCGTGTGGCAGGTGAGCGTTGCTGCCGGTGCGCGTGTTGCAGCCGGAGACACGCTCGTCATCGTCGAGGCGATGAAAATGGAAGTCCCGATTGCAGCGGATCATGGGGCCGAGGTCGTGGAGATTCGCACGGCTCGCGGGCGCACGGTGTCCGCGGGCGAGACGGTGCTGGTGTTGAGGCCCCTATGAACAATGTTATTTCGTTGCCCGGTGGATTGCGGTCGCTGGCAATCGGCGAATTGCTCGACGCATATCGCGCGAAGCGTTTCAGCGTGAGCGAACTGCTCGGCGCCGTGCTCGACGGCATCGATGCAGCTCCCGAGCGTCACGTTTGGATCCATCGGCTGTCACGCGAACGAGTGCTCGAATACGCTCGGGCGCTCGACGGCAAAGCGCCCGATTCGCTGCCTCTTTACGGCGTGCCGTTTGCGATCAAAGACAATATCGATCTAGCAGGCATGCCGACGACCGCGGGGTGTCCCGATTACGCATATACACCGCACGAATCGGCGTTCGTCGTGCAAAGGCTGATCGATGCGGGCGCGGTGCCGATCGGCAAGACCAATCTCGATCAGTTTGCGACCGGGCTCGTTGGCACGCGCTCGCCGTACGGCGCTTGCCAGAACGCCTTCAACGACGCGTATGTGTCGGGCGGTTCGAGCTCAGGTTCGGCGGTCGCCGTGGCGAGCGGGCTCGTGAGCTTTTCTCTAGGCACTGACACAGCGGGCTCCGGGCGCGTGCCTGCAGGCTTCAATAACATCATCGGCCTCAAGCCAACGTGCGGGAATCTCAGCACCCGCGGCGTCGTGCCGGCGTGCCGCTCGATCGATTGTGTATCTATATTTTCGTTGACGTCGGGTGACGCAGCTGGCGTGCTGGCGGTGGCGGGCGGCTACGATGCCGCTGACGCGTACTCGCGCAAAGCGCCGGTGCGTGGATCGACTGGAGCCCGAGCAAGCGCTGTGCGAACGTTTCGCTTCGGCGTGCCACGCGCCGATCAGCTCGAATTCTTTGGCGACAGCGAGTACGCACGCCTGTTCGACGAAGCGGCGGCTCGCCTGGAGTCTCTTGGCGGTCAGCGCGTAGTGATCGACTTTGCGCCGTTTCGCGCGGCAGCGAAACTTCTCTACGAAGGTGCCTTCATCGCGGAACGTTACGTCGCAGTCGGGGAGTTCATCGAGCGGCAGCCCGAGTCAGTTCATCCAGTGACCCGTCAGTTGATCGCCGCGAGCCGCGATCTCAGCGCCGCCGATGCATTCCGCAGTCAGCACCAATTGATGGCGGCGAAGCGAGCGGCGGCCGAAGCGTGGGGTGAGATCGACTTGCTCGTTACGCCGACGGCCGGCACGATCTATCGCATCGTCGATGTGAACGCGGATCCCATCCGACTCAACTCGAATCTCGGCTTCTACACGAACTTCGTCAACTTCCTCGACCTCGCCGCGGTCGCCGTTCCCGCCGGGTTCCGCAACGATACTTTGCCCTTCGGCATCACGCTGATCGGCACCGCATGGAGCGAAGCGCAACTGCTCATGCTGGCCGACCGCATGCATCGGGCAAGCGTCGACAAGCTCGGCGCGCTGGATATTTCGCTTCCCGCCAGCAGCATGGCAGCCATCGCGAGCGAAGGAACATCGGATCGCATCCCGGTTGCCGTCTGCGGCGCGCATCTCGAAGGCCTGCCGCTCAATCATCAACTCACGAGCCGCGGTTCTACACTCCTGAGCCGAACACACACGGCCCCTCATTATCGTTTCTATGCGCTGCCGGGCGGTCCGCCGTTTCGTCCGGGCCTGGTGCGCGTCGAGACCGACGGTGCAGCCATCGATGTCGAAGTCTGGTCCGTCCCCGCCGAACACTTCGGCTCCTTCGTCGCCGGCATTCCGGCCCCGCTGGGCATCGGCAAAGTCGAACTCGCGGATGGCACACGCGTTCCCGGCTTCATCTGCGAAAATCATGGCATCTCAGGGGCGAAGGACATCACATCCTTCGGCAACTGGCGCGCCTATCTGAAGAGCCTCAGCGCTTGATGTTCGCGGGTCAATCAGAGGATCTCGTCGGCACGTGCTTGTTTCTCGCAAGTGAGGCGCAGGCTTCATCACAGGACAGCGGCGCGAGTTCTATGTTGAACTGCGAAGGCCGAGAGCATGGGCGAGTTGCTCATAGTCGGCTGCACGCTTCACAGCCGATCGCTGTCTAAGGTTGGTGAGCTTACGACGCACACCGGGTAATTCAGAGGCGTGCGCAAGCCCGATGAGCCCGAAGTCGGGCGCTTCGCGCTCGATGGATTCGAGGAATGCGCGCGACGGCGCATCGAGCAATTCGGAGATGCGCTGCAGAAGTCGTGCTCGCACATCGAGGAGAGAAGCGGCCGTGACTGGCTGCGCAGTCATGCCCTGAAAATGCGCCGTGAACGTCTGCTCGAAATCCCGCGGCTCCGGCGGAGCCAGCATCTCTGCGGCGGGCTTCGGGCTGCAGGTGAGATAGACGAGGAACGTTCGCCACAGGCGTTCATCGATGCGCCCATCGTCCAGCAAAGGTTGCATGTCGAACAGATCTCGAGGGTGCTGGCGCGACAGTGCTGCGGAGAGCTTTCCGGCATAGAGGTCCGCGAAGTCCAGCACCTGCATCTCGGCGAACCCAAAATCGCGCTCGACGCCCGGACGCACGCGCATGGTCCGCACGGGATGAACAGTGCCTCGCATCACAGGTGTCGTCTCGATCTGTACGCGCGAACGGTTGCGGCTCGCAATCAGCCGATGTGTGCCCGCCGCTTCGGTTCCGCTGGTTTGTACCTGCAGTCGCGGCCGTCCGAAGCGCAGTTTCTCGCCGATGGTTTCCAGCGCTGCGGAGATTTCCTGTACGTCTTTGGCAAACTCGCCGACGGGCAGCCATGTCAGGTCGATATCGACGGAGAGGCGTGGCAGATCATGTTCGAAGAGATTGATGGCCGTTCCGCCCTTCAACGCAAAGCGCTTCTCTTCCGCCAGCGTTGGCAGAATCTCGACCAGCAGTTTCACGCGCTCGGCGTAACGTTTATCCCAGTTGTTCATCGAGGTCAGCGGGCAGCGTGATCTGATATTTGTTGTTTAGTTTGCCTCCACGAACGAGCACGCGTTTGCCGCGTCCGAGGTCCACGTTCTGCAGACTCACGTGCGGCAGCCACGCGTGACGATGGCGACTTGCGAGGGCGAGGAACAATCGTTTGGCCTTGATGCTGACGCAGTGCTGTAGCAACGTGCTGACGAGTTGCGGCCGCAGCGTGGCAAGTCCCTGCATGATCGCATTCACTTCATGCACCAGTGCGCTGTCCGGTGTTTCGTCGCACAGTTCAAGTGTTGCGCGCTCGGGACTGGAGAAGACGATGCCGGCCGCGCTCGTGTCGTCTGCCACGCGTTCGAGTCCGTGTGCATTCAATGTCGAGTCGGGCGTATCGGCGCTGAAGGAGAGTGGTGGCCAGTCAAACGGGTCTTTGCCGCACGCCTGCACGCGCTCGCGGAGCGGCAGCTTGCGTGCCCAGGCTGGCAACTTCTCGGGACCGTATAGCGTCACAGTCGCCGACTCGCCCAGCCGCAGATAGTGTTCATGACCCTGGCGGGCCAGCGCGAATCGGCCACCGATGTGGAGAGGGAGTTGCTCTAGCAACTGTAGTGTGAGCACGACGCCTTCCCATGTCAGCTTGCCGCCTTTGCGGAGGTAGACTCCGCGCGTCGGTGACTGCAGCCAGCCGCTCGCCATATAGCGGGCGACAAGATTGCTGGGGTAGCCGTGGGCACGCAGCCAGCGGCTGGAGACCAGGGTGGTATCGCCCAGGGTTACCATGAGGCGGTTCAATTTCCCCTCGATTGAGTCACTCATAGTGACAAAAGTACGAGTTTTGTAAACCTCACGCAACCCCTGGGTTTATAGAATGTGCATTATAGTCACTCATGGTGACTGTAGCAGCGTCAGCGGATGCTGCGTTCCAAGCGTCGCTTCCAGGTGTGGCATTGCTTCTGCGACGCTGGCGTGAGCTTGGTCGCGTTGGCCGAGACTTTCTTGAACGCGAGCGAGCATGAGGAGTGATTCGCCCACCAAGCTGGAATATTTGTTCGGACGGCGGGTCGCACGGGCCAGTTCGAGTGCGCGCTGAGCATCGGCGAGGGCTGCCCTGGGATTGCTGAGCTGTAAATTCACATTGGCACGTGCGACCAGGGATTGGATCAACATCGTGGGAACGGCAGTGCGTTTGTTTAGTACGTCGATGTTCTCGCTGTAGTTCGACAGCGCTGCTGCCATGTCTCCGCGAGCGATGTTGAGATTGGCGCGGGCTTCTCTGATGGCAACGGCCGTCGGTGTTTCTCGCGGGATCGTGGTGCCAAGCATTGGCACGAGCACTGCCAGCTCGCGCTCGGCCGCATCGAGATTGCCGGTGGCGACATACACGGATGCGCGTCCAGCGCGGCTTTCGTTCAGCCAGATCGATCTGGGATTGCGTTCGCCGGCCGCGACGGCCTGATTGAACGCGGCGAGCGCTTCATCGTAGCGAGCCAGCCGGCGCAAGGCCATTGCACGGTTCTCAAGCAGACGCTCCGGCGGTGTTTCATCCGGCCAGCGAACTGCGGCGAGCTGCACGCCATCGTCGAAGAGCTTCAGGGCGCGCAGCTCATCACCGGCGGAAAGATTCGTCTTGCCCCAATTGCTGTGAACTTCGAGCGCGATCGAGCTCTGGTTGAGACCGGCGCCGGTGAGCTCCACGAGCGCGCGTTCGTTGAATCGATAGGCGCCGATCAGATCGCCCTGCAGGTAGTAGTCGGTGGCGGCGTCCCGGAGCAGCACGATTTCGAGATCTCGCTCTTTGATGCCGGAGGCATGCATGAGAGCCTGTGCCCTGAATGTGAGATCGAGCGCCGTATGCGGATCGCCCGATCGTTGCGCGGCGGCGGAGAGCGCTTGCAGGCAGGTGATGGATTCGTGCGCATCATCGGCAGTCAACGCCAGACCTTCCTTCGCCAGTGCCGTTGCGTCGCCGGGTACGCCTGCTAACGCCGCGAACGCGGACCGGCAAAGGATCGCCCCGCGCAATACAGTGTCGGTACTGTCGCGCGTGAGCGCGAGTGCCTGGTCCAGCAGCGGGCCGGCTTTCTGCGTCTCGCCATGGTAGAGAAAATATTCGCCGACCAGTTCGAGAATGACGGCTCGGCGCTCGGGATCTGTTTCCAACGGCAACAGCATGGTCTGGCTGCGATCGAGCAGCTCGCCCAGCAGCACCGGCTGTTCCGCCGGGGCGACCTCGGTCAGCATGGTGCTGACGAAATTGATCACTGAAGCATTGCGAGCCAGGAGCGAACGAGCGTGGTCTCGTTCTCGTGCGGCCTCTCGCGCCTGCCAGACTGCAACGCCTGCACCTCCCAAAATTGCCGCGAGCACCAGCGTTGCTGCAGCGACTGCCGTGCGATTGCGAACCACGAATTTGCCCACGCGATACCACAGCGAATCCCGGCGGGCACTGACGGGTTCGCAATTGAGATATCGCCGCAAATCCTCGGCGAAGGCTTGAACAGTTTGATAGCGCTCGGCCGGCGATTTCTTCAGCGCCTTGGTGACGATGTTGTCGAGGTCCCCGCGCAGCGCACGTGTCACATGCGCAGGAATCTCCATGAGAGTCGCGTTGCCTATGCTGCCTGCCGTACTTGCAACAGCATCGCTGGGGCGGGGCGGCTCGGTTTCCACGACGGCGCGCAAATGTTCCACCGGTGTTTGCCCAGCACTTGCTGTCGGATGTTTGCCGGTGAGCATTACATACAACAGCACGCCGAGCGCATACACGTCGCTCGCCGTCGTTACTTCATTGCCGGTGATTTGTTCCGGAGCCGCATAGCCCGGCGTAAAGCCGCGCACGGGAAGGTGCGTCAACACGTCGAACGTGAGTCGGTTGTCGACCTCGTCGAGCAGCTTGGCCACGCCGAAGTCGAGCAGCTTGGCCTGACCGTCCGGCGTGATCAGGATGTTAGAGGGTTTGAGGTCGCGATGAAGAATCAGCTTGCTATGCGCGTGCGCAACCGCGTCGAGCACCTGCAGGAATAATTTCACGCGTGCTGTGATGTCCAGCTCGTGTGCGCGACACCAGCGATCGATCGTTTCGCCTTCCACGTATTCGAGAATCAGGTATGGATGCTCGCCCTGCGTGACGCCAGCATCGATCAGCCTTGCGATGTTTGCATGTGCCAGGCGCGCGAGAGCCTGGCCTTCGCGCCGGAACCGGCTGATTCCCTGCGGGCCGAACAAGGCGAGATTCAAAAACTTGATCGCGACCTGGTGGTGATAGCGGCCGTCGCTGCGCTGGGCGAGCCAGACGCTGCCCATGCCGCCGCGGCCCAGCAGGCGTTCGAGCGTGTAATTGCCCACCTGCTGACCGGCCAGTGTGGGTTCGCCGGTGGGGCCGAGCAGCGAGCCTTGCAGAAAGTCGCTGTTCTCGATGGCGCGATGTCGATCGAGCAGCATGGACAGCTCATCGGCCAGCGCCTGATCGTTGCGACGAATCTCCTCCAGCATGGAACTGCGCGCCGCTTCGTCAGCCTCCAGCAGCTCATCGAGCTGCGGACTCAGCAATGCCCGGCGTCGTTTGTCTGACGTGCTCATTGCGTCACTCATCCGTGGGCGTTGTCGGGCCGCCGGCCCCACGCAGCACCTCGTGAAGATATAGACGCACTTTATTCCAGTCACGGCGCACGGTGCGTTCCGATACGCATCTCATCGCGGCGATTTCGTCGAAGGAAAAGCCGCAAAAGAATTTCAGATCGACCAGCTGCGCGAGCCACGGCTCCAGCACCGCGAGCTCATCGAGCGCATCGCTGAGCGGACCGAGCTCGTTTTCCTGCGCAATCAACTGCGGCAGCTCGGTGGGCAGCGAGAGGATCTCGAAGCCGGCGCCTCGCTTCTGCGCACGCCGCTCCCGGGCGTAGTCGATGATCAACCCACGCATGGCACGCGAGGCGTACGCCATGAAATGGAAACGATCGGGAAACTGCAAATCGCCGCGGTTGGCGATGTTCAGGTAGGCCTCGTGCAACAGGGTGGTCGGACTGATCGTCAGATGCGGACCGCTGCGACGTAGAGCGCTTTGCGCCAGCTGCCGTAACTCCGAGTACAGGGATGCAAACAAAGCTCCGTCGGTCAGCTTCATGGCACGTGGGCGCGCTAGGTTGGAAGTGTGCATGAGTTCACCGTCGCTGGACGAGCCTCGAACGTTACAGCCCGATGCTACCCCCATCGTAATTCGGTCGCGGCGACGGACACAGCGGCAGAGCTTTTTTCGGCGCCTGCCAGCGTGGCCGCTTGCGGCCGGCAATCCCGATAGAGGCGTACACACCAGCTCGGGAGTGCCGACATGCGAATCATACTGGGGATGTTGATCGGGGTCGCTGCGATGGGTGCCCATGCGGAGCACTACGGTGCAGAGATTCCGGCACAGGCGGCGGTCGGGCTGGACGCCGCCCTGGCGCAGCTCGCGAGCAAGCCGACGGCCGATGTCGTGGTGAAGTCCACGGTCGACAAGGTGTGCGAAGCCAGGGGCTGCTGGCTGGGCCTGAAGAGCGCCGCCGGCGACATCCATGTGACATTCAAGAACGAGGCGTTCTTCGTGCCGCCGACTCTCATCGGCAAGAGCGCCGTGGTCGCGGGCCAGTTGAAAAAAATCGTGACGTCGTCGGCCGTGCGCTACGAGCTCATCGCCAGCGGCATCGACGTAGCGCAGTGACATTCAGTGTTGATCCGTTCTGCAAACGATCTCACGGACGGCACGGCGCTCAGCGACTGGCGGGCGCGCTGGCGACGCGAGAACTGCATCGTCTCGCTGCGTACCCGGCACTTCGAGTTCGGGCCACTGACGCATTCGCTGTCGATTCGGTGTGCCTGGGATGGCGCGGAGTACTGTCAGCTGCCCGAGCGCACCGTGGCGGTCGACGATTGTAGTTTCCTGATCGTCAATGCCGGCCGCCAGTATTCGACCCGGATTCACTCCACGCAGCCGGTGGAGTCGCTGGCGATCTGCTTTCACAGCGAGTTCGTCGAGCAGGTCTGTGGCGCGCAGTCCATTTCGATCGAGCACGCACTGGACGGCACCGTCGGTCTGCGAATGCCGGACTTCATCGAATGTTTGTATCCGCACGACCGCGCTGTCAGCCCGGTGCTGCGTTTCATCAAGGCGCATCTGGCACGCGGCGTCGTGGATGAGGCCTGGTACGAAGAGCAGCTGATGTTTCTGCTGGTGCGAATGCTCGGTCATTGCGACCGCGTGCGCGAGGAGATCGACCGGCTCGACCTGGTGCGCCGGCCGACTCGCCGGGAGGTGTATCGGCGCGTCGCGCTGGCCACCGATTTCCTGCACACGCATTACGCGCAAGAGCTCGACCTGAGCACGCTCGCGCGGATCGCGTGTCTTTCCAAATATCACTTTCTGCGGCTGTTCACCCTGGTTCACGGGGTGACTCCACGCACCTATCTGCAGCGCAAGCGCACCAACGTCGCCGCCCGCATGTTGGCAACAACCGAGCTGACGATGAGCGAGATCGCTGCCAGCGTCGGTTTCGGCAACGATTCGACACTGCTGCGCCAGATGCGCCGCTGGACCAGCCTCACGCCGCGCCAGGTGCGTACGGGAAGTCACAAAGGTTCGCAATCGCAGCCGGCCAGAACCGCAATCGGTGTGTGATGGCGGCGCATCGCTGTTGTTAGCGTACCCACACGCTTTCGCGCAACAAACAAATTTTCAAAGGTTAAGCATAGGAGTGGGCTCCGTGAGCAACCGTATGAGCAAACATTCTCGTGGGTCGCGGCTGGTCGCCGGCGTGGCCCTGACGACTGCGACGCTGGCATCGACGCCGCTGCAGGCCGCCGACGATTCGATTCAAGAGATCGTCGTCACCGGCTCACGCATCCTGCGCAAGGATTATGAGTCGGCTAGCCCCGTGGTCACGGTTGGCGAGCAGGCATTTCAAAGTAGTGGCACCACGACGGTCGAAACGCTGCTGAACACCATGCCGCAGTTCGCGCCGTCGGTCACCAATACTTCGAACAATCCATCCAACAACGGCCAGGCAAATATCGAGCTGCGCGGCCTGGGCACGCAGCGCACGCTGGCGCTGCTGGATGGCAAGCGCATCGTTCCCGCCAACAACAACGGGGTGGTCGATGTGAATATGCTGCCCGCGTCCTTGATCAAGGACGTGGAGATCATCAGCGGCGGGGCCTCGGCGGTGTATGGCTCCGATGCCGTCGCCGGTGTGGTCAACTTCAAGACCAAAGATCTGGAAGGGGTGGAGGTCGATTCCAACTGGGGCCAGACCACCGAGTCGGACGGCCGCGAATATCAGATTGGCCTCACTGCCGGCACCAGCTTTGCCGATGGCCGCGGCAAAGTGGTCGCCAATCTCGCCTATGCGGATCGCGAGGCCGTGCTGGCGGGGCAACGTGACTTTTCCAGCACCGTGCTCGGTTACAGCGGCCCGGACGTCGGCTTCACGCCGCAGGGCTCGCCGACGATTGTGGAAGGTTCGACCCGGATTGCAGCGTCACAGGCAGCCGTCGACAGAGTCTTCGGTCGCTACGGTGTGCCCGCTGGCGCAGAAGTCGGTCGAGTGTTCGCGTTCAATGCCGACCGCACGTTGTTTTCGGTCGGCGATGCTGAAACGCCGGGCAGCGTCCGCAACTTCCGCGGCGATACGACCGGCTCGTTCAACGATCGTACCTATACATATAACTTCGCGCCGACCAACTATCTGCAGCTGCCGCTCGAACGCAAAACTGCGTTCGCTCGCGGCACATTCGAACTGACGCCCGCGGCCGAAGTCTACGTGCAGGGGCTTTGGGCCAACTACAATGCCGACACGCAGCTGGCACCGACGCCGGGCAGCAGCCTGTTCGTGCCGGTGACCAATCCATTCATTCCCACCGATCTGGCCGAGTTGCTGGCTTCGCGCAGCAATCCCAACGCGCCGTTCAGTTTCTCCAAGCGCCTCGCGGAGCTCGGCCCTCGTCACGAAGTCAACGACTACGATGTGTATCAAGTGCTCGCCGGCGTGCGCGGCCAGATATTCGAGCGCTGGAGCTACGATGTTTACGGCTCCTATGGCGAAGTGAAGCTCGATAACACCGAGCTGGGCAGTATCTCGCGCACGAAGCTCGAACAATTGACGTTTGCAGCGGACGGCGGTGTCGCGCTGTGCGGCGGCCTCGATCCATTCGGTGCCGGGTCCATCTCGCAGAAATGCGCGGAGTTCGTCACCGTCGACGCAGTCAATACATCCACGGTGAAGCAGACGATCGGCGAGGCGTCAGTGACCGGTCCATTGTTCGCGCTGCCGGCCGGCGACTTCCAGGTGGCGTTCGGCGTTCTTTATAAGAAGGATGAAGCGGCATTCATCGCCGACGAGCAGTTGCGCGCCTCGACCACCGGCGCGTTTGGACTGCCGGAGCGTGTCGATGTCGTCGGCTTCAATGCCACCGACAACACCGTCGGTTCGACCGACTCGACCGAGGTCTATGCCGAAGCACTGGTGCCGATCCTGCACGATCTGCCGGGCGTGCAGAAGCTCGATGCGACCTTCGGCTACCGGTTTGCCGATCACTCCACGGTCGGCAGCGTTAATTCATACAAAGGCGAGCTGACCTACAAGCCAGTCGCGCCGGTGCTGTTGCGAGGCTCGTATCAGCGCGCGGTGCGCGCACCAAACATCCTCGAACTGTTCCAGCCGCAGGTCACCAACTTTCCCGCGGTCAATCCACCCGATCCGTGTTCCGTCACTAGTGACGCGCGTACGGGCTCGAATGCGGCAGCGATTCGTCAGCTGTGCCTCGCGCAAGGCGTGCCGGCCGATCTGATCGACAACTTCACCTTCAGCGCTGCGCAGGTCGAAGGCCTGGTCGGCGGCAATCCTGATCTGCAGGAGGAAACGGCGGACACTGTTACGGTCGGCGCCGTATTCCGTTCGCAATCCGACAACCCGTGGCTGTCGGCGCTGCAGCTGTCGCTCGACTGGTATCGCATCAACATCACCGACGCCATCGCCGTGTTGAATGCCGATGTGGCCGTCGATCGTTGCTTCGATCCGCAGTACAACCCGGGCCTGACGCTGGACAACTCCTATTGTCACGCGTTCAGTCGCACGGCCGGCACGGGCGAGATCTTCGCGCGACAGGTGGAACAGAACATCGGTGCCATCCAAACCAGCGGCATCGACGTGCAGCTCGATTGGGCGGCGGACGTGGGTCCCGGGCGAGTCGGCGTGAACTGGGTCGGCGCGTGGCTGCACTCTTACGATCAGCAGGAGGTGCCGGGCGCGTCGTTTACTCACTACCTGGACACCACCGGCAAGACCATCGCGAGCGCGCACCCGAACTGGAAATGGACGTTCAATACCACGTATGAGCTCGGCGGCCTGGGGCTGAACGCGCGCTGGCGCTACATCGCCGGCATGACGGACTTCAATGTGCCGGCGTTCCAGCTGCCGTCGGTCAGCTATATCGATGCCGGCGCAAGTTATAAGTTCGCGTCCGGAACGATGATCGAGGGCCTGACGCTGCGGGTCGGCGTGACCAATCTCACTGACAAGGCGCCGCAGATCTACCCGAGCTACGTACAGTCGAACACCGATCCATCGAGCTACGACGTGCTCGGCCGACGGTACTTCGTCTCTGCCAACTACTCGTTCAAGTAGTCGGTTCCAACAGCGCGGTTTCCAAACGAACGGCGGGCTTCGGCCCGCCATGAACGTGTGTGCACGGCGAACGTGCGGAGTTGATTTCATGGTTGCAATCGTTGCCGGTTCCGGACTGGGTCTGTTCAATTCTTCGGCAAACCTGCTGGGTGGGCTCGGCCTCCTGGGCCAGGGGTGGCTGGCGCAATCACGGGGCAACTCGTACGTCAACGCAGCGAACGGCAACCTCGTGTTGCAGAGTCTCGATGAAGTGCTCACCGGCCGTGGCAGCGATTTGTCGCTGCTGCGTACTTATAACTCCAATGCTTCGTTGAGCGACGATGTCGATGCGGACGCGTGGCGATGGGACGCCGAGCGCACAGTCAAATTCAACGGCACCACGCCCGGCAACGGCGGCTCGGTTACTCGCATGCTCGGCGACGGCCATGTCGTCACTTACACCTGGGACGGTGCGACTCAAAGTTACATCGGAAGCGAAGGCGACGGCGCCAACGACTCGTTCAAGTACGTCACCGTCAGCGACGGGCATCGCTGGGTCTGGACCGACGGCAGCACGCGCGAAGTTGAAACATACGGTGACAGCACCAATGCCAGCACGATTGGCCGGCTGTTGAGCCGGACGGATCTCACCGGCAACGCGATCAGCTACGAGTACGAAGGCAACCGCCTGAGCAGCGTTACCGACGTCGGCAGCGGGCAGAAGATCAAGCTGGTGTACGCCGGCTCGCCCGCCAGGTTGAGCCGCGTCGAAACCTACGAGCTGGAAGTCGATCCCACCACCAGGAAAGTCAAAATTCCGCCGGCGGTCAGCACCACCGCGATCAAGCAGGTCGAGTACACGTACGACAACGGCCGCATTGGCTCGGTCAAAACCGTGCTCAAGCCGGGCGACGCCGCTTCGACGTATTTCGTCACTACCTACACTTACGAAAGCGCGACCAGCTCGCGCATCACGAGCATCAAACAAAACGATGGCAGCAGTAGTGGCGGCGTGCCGTTGCTGGTGACCTTCACTTACGACAGCGCCGGCAGGGTGTGGACGGTCACCGACGGCAGCGGCACGCAAACGTTCGCATATTTCACCGACGGCAGCGGCAACACGATTCGCACCGACATCACGATCAGCGATGCGGCCAAAGCCAATCCGCAGACGTGGACCTACAGCTACGATCCGATCAGCAAACAACTGCTCAAGATCGAATCGCCGCTGAACGCGTCGGGCGTGCGGCTGAGCACGCAGTTTCATTACGATGCTGCGAGCGGTAACGTGGACCGCATCACCGATGCACTCGATCATGTGCTCACGTACAAATACGATGCGCGCGGCAACCGCTATTTGGAGCGCGACGCTGAAGGCAACACGGTCGAGCGCACGTTCAATGCCGATAATCGAGTGCTGACGGAGACGCGCTACACCGGTGCCAACACCAACAAGTCGGATCCCAACGAAACCGGCACAGTCAGCGGTGCGCTCACCAGCCATTACATCTACGACAGCAGTGGGCGGCTGCGTTTCACTGTGTCACCTGAAGGGCGGGTGAGCGAGACACGTTACAACGCCGACGGATTGATCGAGCGTACTGTGAATTACGCGGCGACGCTGTACAGCGGCCCGACGTTCACGCTGGCCGATCTCACTTTCTGGTCCGGCGCGGCCGCGAACAAGGCGCAGATCGAGCTCACCCAGTACGAATATGACTTCCGCGGCAACCTGAGCAAAACCACCGCATATGCCAGGACCGACAGCAGCGGTGCCGGCGTGCTCGATGCCGCTGCCAGTGTTACGGAGTATGTGTATGACGGCCAGGGTCTGCTGCGACAGACACTGGCTGTCCGCGGCTCGGGGCGAGACCAGCGCGTCGGCATGAGCAGCTTTGGTTATGACGGTATGGGTCGCCAGATTTCGCGCACCGACGCGAACGGTACACAGACCACCGTCTATGACGACAAAGCTCACACGACCACGGTGACCAGCGGCACCGGGTTGAACATTATTAGCACCTACGATGGCGTCGGCCGTCTGGTGAGCGTGGTCAGCAGCGACGGCAGCGTGAACCGCGGCAACCGATATTTCTACGACGCGCAGGGCCGCCAGCTGATGTCGCAGGATGCGCAGCAGAATCGCCGCTACAGCTTTTATGATGTCGCCGGCCGGTTGTTATATGAGGTCGATGCTGCCGGCTCCGTGACCGGATACACCTACGACGCGGCGGGCAATCTGCTCACCCTCACGCGCTACGCCGGCAGGATCGCGAGCACGTCGAGCTGGGTCGACAGCGCCGCCAATCCCACCAAAGTCACCAAGCTGACATTGAATGTCGCGACGACGGCGGGCACGGGCGTAGACCTCGTGACCAGTGCGGACGATCGCACGACGACGTTCACGTATGACGATGCAGGACGATTGAAGACGCAGTCGGATGCGGTCGGCACGATTTCGACGACCTCGTACGACGGCTTGTCGCGCGTCACATCGAAACGAACCGGCGAACGCCTCACACGATATTTCTACGATCGCGACGGCCGTCTGCTCGGCACGCTCGATCCGCTGGGCTTTCTCACCGAAAACAAATATGACGGCGCCGGCCGTCTGGTAGAGACGGTTCGATACGCGAACCGCAGCCCGCTCGCGGCCGACGTGAGCGCGCCGGTGTGGCTGGGCGTCAACACCCAGAACGCGACCGGCGGCAAGCCGTTCGTTTATCACATGCCAGCATTCGATGCCGATGGCGACGCGCTGGATTATTCGCTGGTCGGCTCGTTGCCGTCGTGGCTGAGCTGGGCGAAGGATGGCGACGGTGTGACGGTCACCGGCACGCCGCCGACCGCGCTGACGACTTACACAGTGACGTTCACTGCGACCGACAATCGCGGCCAGAGCGCGGATGTGACATTGACCATCAATGTCGGCAACACGCCACCCAGCTGGCGTGAGTTGCCGGACGCGAGCGTGCGTCTGCAGGCCAATGGCTACTCGTTGGTGCTGCCCGTTGCGAGCGATGCCGAATCGACCAATCTCACCTATTCCATCGCGGTAGGGCAGTTGCCGCCCGGCATGGCGTTCAACGCGAGTACACGCACGATCAGCGGCACACCGACGGCCGCCGGCAGCTACACAATCGTCGCGCGTGTTACGGATGCAAATGGCGGCTTCACTGAAAAGAGCTTCACGCTCACAGTCACGGATGGACCGCTGACGTGGGCGCCGGTGGCGACGCAGACCGCGAGAGCGCAGGATCCGTTCACGCTGTCCGTCGGGGCTGCGACCGATCCGGAACAGCGCACGCTGACGTATTCGGCGCTGAGCTTACCGAGCTGGTTGAGTTTCAATGCGACCACTCGCGTGCTCACTGGCACTCCGCCTGCGGGTGCGAGCAGCGGCACTGTGGTGTTGCAAGCACGCGATGCCGATGGCGACGAAGTGCGATTGTCATTTGCTGTGAATGTTCAGGCCAACGGCGCGCCGACCTGGACGGCCGCGTTGCCGGCACAGAGCGCTACCGCCGGCCAGTCTTTCAATTTCACACCGGCCGGTGCAGCAGATCCCGAAGGTCTGGCGCTGACCTATAGCGCACAAAGCGGCTTGCCTGCCGGATTGCAAGTCGATGCGGCGAGCGGGCGCATCTTTGGCGTGCCGGCCGGCGCGCAGGGTATCTATACGGTGGTGTTGAAAGCCACCGATCCCCACGGCTTGTCTGTGACCAACAGCGTGCAGATCACGATCGGCAACGGTGCACCGGTTTATAACGGCGGCATCAACGATCACTCTGCGGTCGTACCGTTATATGTGACGTTCAATCTGTCGTCGCTCGCCGGCAACCCGCCGCCTTTCAGCGATCCCAACGGCGATGCGCTGAGTTATTCCGTCAGCGGCATGCCGTTCGGCCTGAGCTTCGATCCGGCGACGCGCACCTTCAGCGGCCAGATCACTTACCCCTCGACCAACACCGTCACCGTCACGGTGAGCGATGGTCACGGCGGCACCGCCAGCAAATCCTTCGTGCTCACGTTCACCACCCATCGCAGCGGAGGCGGCGGTAACGAACCGCTCGTTCCACGTGCCGCGCTCGCGCCGGTCGACGATGTGCTTGCCAATTACCGGCCGTCGGATCTCAAAGGGCTGCACAGCTATCAGTTCTACGATGCGCAGGGTCGGATCGTCGGCTCGGTGGACGAGCGCGGCTCGCTCAGCGAGACCGTCTATAACGAGGCAGCCAATACACGCACCACTGTCCGGTACAACGATTTCGTCACCGTCGACAGCACACGCAACTCGCTGGAGACGTTGCGTCCGAACGGCGATCGTGTGCAGACGGTTGTGACTTTCGATGCGCTCGGCCGCGTACAGACCACGGACGATACATTCAGCGGACGCACGCACAATATCTACGACGGCGCGGGCCGACTGGTGCGACAGATATTCGCTGAAGGTACGAACGACGAACGCAGCGTTCGCACCCGTTACAACCAGTTTGGCGAGGTTGTTGGAACGTTGGGAGGCGAGGCTGATCTCACGTGGACGGCCGCACATCCGACCCCGACCGACGCGGAGATCGCCGCGGCGATCGCATCGTCCGGCACGCGTTACGTTTACGACTCCCTGGGCCGTCGCACGCAGTCGATCGTTACCGACGCACTCGGCGTCGACCAGGCCACTTTGTATTTCTATGACGCGGAGGGGCGGCTCGCTTACACGGTCAATCCGGCCGGCGAAGTGACGCGGACGGAGTACGACTCGTTCGGGCAAGCCCACATCGTGCGCCGATATGGAACGCGCATCGACGCGTCCTTGTATGCGGATCTCAAGACTGGCGCGCAAGGTGTCGAGCGGCTGCGCACGACGCTCGATGCTCTGCCCGCAGAGAAGAATCAACAAACGACTTACGAGTATGAGAAGCGAGGGCTGGTCAAGGCGGTCACAGACGCGCTGCGCTTTGTGACCAGCAGTACGTACGATCAGTACGGCCAGCTGGCGACGCGGACGCGTGCGCTGTCGAGCACTCAATCGGTCACGACGCGCTTCGATTATGACCTGCGCGGCTCCCTGGTCGCCCAGACGGAAGATAGCGACGGGCTGGCGGCGAACACACAGATTCACTACGACGCGTACGGAAGAATCATCGAGAGCGTTGACGCTGCCGGCAAGGTAACGAGGACCAGCTATGGCACTGACGATCGCGGACGCATCCTGCAGGTGACAGATCCGCTCGAGCGCGCCACTCGTGATGAATACGACGCACTGGGGCGAGTCGTTCGTCACGTCGATGCCCGCGGGCAGGTCACGCAATATATGTTTCACGACGCGCAGCGGAGCGTTGTGATGATCACGCCGGAAGGTCATTCCGTGACCACGGTGCGCACCGTCAACGGCGAGACCCTGTCTGTCACGAACGATCTGGGTGCGACCACGAGCTACACGTACGATCGGGACGGCAATCTCGAGACTGTGACCGATGCGTCGGGCAACGTCGTCACCCGCAACAGTTATGACACCCACACGGGTTTGCTGAGCGAGACTCGGGACGCTCGCAATATGCTGACTCGATTTTCATACGATGCTGCGCGTCGGTTGTTCGAGCGCCGCGTCGATCCCGCCGGGCTGAACCAGGTTTGCACCTACACGTACGATGCTCTGGGCCGGCAGTGGATCGTGACCGAAGGCGTGCGAGTCACCAAGTACGAATACGATCTGGACGACCGGCGCACGCGCGTGATCGTCGATCCGGATGGCTTGCAGCTCACAACCAGCTACGAGTACGACGCCGACGGCAATGTGCTGCGAGTGTCGCAAGGCACGCTCGCTCAGCCCGACCAGCAGGTCATTCAATATGAGTTCGACGAGCTCGGCCGACGTATCAAGGAGATCGTGGCGCCCAGCAGCAGCTCGGCCGCGCCGCATTCGAGCAATCTCACCACGGAATATCGTTACGACAGCACTGGCCAGCTGACTCGAAAGATCGATGCCAACGGCCAAAGCACCTGGTACGTGTACGACGATGCTGGCCAGCTGCGACAGACGGTCAACGCGCTCGGTGAAGTCTCGGAGACGACGTATGACGCCAACGGTCGGATAGCGACCCAGCGTCAGTACGCGACCCGGCTCGATCCGTCGATCGTTGCAACGTTTGGTGATCGCGCAGCTTCGTCCATGCCTGCGGTCAGCGCGGACGATCGACGCACGGCGTACGTGTACGACGGCGACGGCAACCAGCGCTTCATGTTCCGCAGCTTCGTCGGCACCCGGTGGATCGTCAGCGAGAATCGCTACGACGCGAACGGTAACGTTGCCGAGAAGCGGCTGTATGGAAGTTACATGCAGGAGGCCGCGGTCGATACGATCATGGCCAGCTCGGCGCAGCTGGCGCAGATCCGGACCGAACTGACCAATCTCGGTTACGACGACAGTAGAGACACCACGCTCGCGAACATCAGCCGGACCCGTTACGCCTACGACCTGAACGGTCGGCTGCGATATACCGTCGATGCGGCGGGCGCCATCACCGAGAGCGTGTACGACGCCGCCGGCAACGTCATCACGGGCATTCGCTACGCGGCGCGGCCGGCGCTCACAGAGATCAGCGAAAGCGCGATCGGACCCCGCGTGAATCGCGCCGATGTGGGCAATCAAGTTTCGCGCTTCGCTTATGACGCTGCGGGGCGGCTGCGATTCTCGTTGCGAGAGATCGACGGCGCGCAGCTCGTGAGTGAGAGCCGCTACGATGCATTGGGACAGGTCGTCGAGACCGTTGATTACGCGAACAGGCTCACGACCAGCGACTTCAGCGAGTCGTACGTCTCATCGCATCTCGTCACCAACGCGAGCGATCGACGCAGCGAGTACGTTTACGACGCCGCGGGTCGACGGATCTATGACATGCGTGTGCTCACGTTCGGAACGACCACCACCGTCTATGTGAAGCGAAATTCATACGACGCGATGGGCCACGTCGTGCAGACGCGCAGCTACGCGCACACCATACCGGTGAGCGGAGGCTTCACCAAGACGACGGTCGAGGCGGCGCTCACTGCATTCCAGAACGACCCGCAGAACCGCAACGTCGACTATGTTTATGACGCGGTGGGCCGGCAGCGCTTTGTCGTGCAGCCCGATGGCTCGATGGTCGAACAGGTTTATGACTCGCTCGGTCAAATCGTCGAGCGCCGCCGGTTCAATCTCACGGTCGGCAGTACTGTTGCCCGGACTGAGGCAGCGTTGGCTGCCGCGCGCGGTAATCATGCGGTCGGCGACGGTGTAACCCGTGGCGAAATGTATGTTTATGACGCAGCCGGACGACTGCTGAGCACAACGGACGCCAAAGGATACAAAGAGACTTACACATACGACGCGCTTGGCAACCGGTGCACCTATACCGATAAGAAACAGCGAACCTGGAGCTACGCGTACGACCGCGTCGGCAACCTGCTGTCGCAGACGGCGCCGTCGGCGGCAATCCAACTGAGCGGCGAGTCCTCGCCCGTCGCGCGGCAGTTGGTCACCAAGTTCGAATACGACACGATGAACAATCTGACCCGTCGCGTCGAGGCGGTGGGGACCAGCGACGAGCGCTCGACTCGCTACTCCTACGATCGGTTGGGCCGACAGACCATGGTGCAACTGCCGGGTTGGTACGATCCGGCGGCGGGGAAAGTCGTGGGCGGCGCCACGCAGCCTTCGGGAACCGTTGCGCGCACGCTGGAAACGACCTACGACTCTTTCAGCAACGTCGTGCGCACGCGCCTCTTGACCGGCGTCAGCGGCGGCGTCGACAACTATCAATACGAATACAAAACCTACGACACGCTCGGGCGCCTGGTGCACGACGTCGACGCGATGAACCAGGTGACGAAGTTCTCGTACACGTCGTTCGGCGAGCAGAAGTTCGTGATTCGGTATGCGTCGACGGTACGGGCACTGTCCGTGGATGAAGTGTGGTCGGTGCAGGCGTTGAACTCCGCATTGAGCGGAGCGAGCTCGCGCACGATCGAAATGTATTACGACACGCTCGGCCGCAAGACACAGGTCGATCAGCCAGGCAGCAGCGCATACAGCACTTTCGATCCGGCGACGGGGCAGGGCACGGCGTACTCGGGCATCGCCAGCACTCGATATGTCTATGACGCTTTCGGCGATCTGATCCAGACATCGCAGCTCGCGCAGGGCGGCGGCAGCCCGGTCTGGCGCAACACCGCTCATTACTTCGATGCGATGGGACGGGAGACCCGCACGGTCGATGCAATGGGTTATCAAACCGCGCGCAGCTATGACGCGTTGGGAAATCTCACCAGCCTCATCGAATACGCGACCGCCGGCGTCCTCGATCCCGATCCGACCGTGCGCCCGCCGCTGCCCGCGGAGAGCAGCAAGGATCGCATCACCGAGTTTACATACAACACGCTGGATCAGCAGACCACCGTGCGCCGCAAGGGCTTGAGCTACGTGGTCATGCAGGACAACGGCAACTACACCGAGGTCAACAACAACCGCAACACTGCGACTGTGGTGACAACCAACGTGTACGACGAGCTGGGTCGCGTGGTCTCGCAGACGGACGCGCTGAACAACACGACCACGACGGAATATGACGCGCTCGGCCACGTGTCGAAGGTGACGCAGCCGGCGCGGCTGGTGCTCGCTGCCAACGGCGGCAGTGCCGATCCGTTCATCGGCCGCGTTTCGGTTGCCCCATTCACGACGTTTACATACAACGCGTTCGGCCAGGCCGTGACGCAGTCGACGACCGTTCCCGGAGCCGGCAGCACGCGCACCACGAGAACCGTCTATGACTTCGCTGGAAACACCATCGCCACGATCGATGCTCGCGGCAATCGACGAGATCTGACGGTGGACTTCGCTGGTCGCGTGACCAGCGAAACACAGAGCATCGCCGTCACTGCCAGCGATCTGGAGCTGACAGCCAATGCCGGCAACAACGCGGTCGTGACGGGATTCAACCAGGTGCTGAAGCGTCGTTACAGCTACGACGCGCTGGGTCGTCGCATCGATGTGGTCGATGTTTACACCAGCTCCTCTGGAGCCACGCAGAGCGGTGTACGCAGCACGTACAACGCGTACGGCGAAGTCACGGACGAATATCGAATCTACGGTGCGGCCTCGGCGGCGGCCGACGCGCTGTCTACGGTGCATACGACGCACTACGACTACGATTCAAATGGACGCGTGATCACCAAGCAGGCAGCCGATGGCATCACGCATTATCTCTACAATCTGGCCGGCGAGCTGGTGAGGGAGGAGCAGGCCGGCAACGAATTGAGTTCCGACGGCACCATCTCGCGCTTCACGTATCGTCAGTACGATGCGCTCGGGCGCATGACGCTGCAGCAGCTGCCCTGGTACTTTGACAACGCGATGGGAGAGCAGGGCCGCGATGTCTCCCCGCGCGTCGAGCAAACATTCGATCGCTGGGGCAATGTCATCCGCCGCGCTGAGGGCGGCTATCTGTTCCGCGAATATCATCAGGACGCGGTGTCGAGCGTCGGCACCCGTGGCGTGACGACGTACGAGTACAACGCGGACAACAACGTGACGGCGATTCATTCGCCGAGCACCTACGCCTACACATCGGCGACCCGGACCACGGAGGATCTGGTCAACAAAACCCAGGCAATGCGTTATGACGTTCTCGGCCGCGGTGTGATTCAGCTGGACTTGCTCGACGGCGCGAACGGTTCGTACACGACGCTGCGAACCCGCCGGCAGGTGTTCGATGGGGCCGGCGAGCTGACCAAGCAGATCGACGGCAGCGGTCGCATCACCGAGTTCGCCTACGACGGGTTCGGCAATCGCGTCGGCACGCGTTTGCAAAATGGTACGGTGTATCGGGACAGCTTCGATGCCAACGGCAATTTGCTCACGCATTCCATCGTGCGTTTGAACAGCGCGACCGGGCCTGCGTATGTGAGCGGCACGTCCCCGGCGGCGAGTGCAGTGCTCGCAACGTTACAGCGTTACAAATATGACCAGGCGAACCGGCGCTATTTCGAAGCCCAGTCCACGCACGACGCAGACGACAAAATCTATGTCACATTGTCACGCTACGACGAGCGCAACCTGCTGACGGATACCTACCGTGGCTCGCGGTTCAACAACAGGCAGACGCTGGTCGATACGGTGACCGACACCACCAGCACGGTGTACGACCAGTTCGGCAATCGCACCTCGCAACGAGACCCGGACATCACGACGACGTGGCAATACGATGTTTCGGACTACATCGTCGGGCGGCTGCGCAGCGCCGGCGTGAACGGCCGCTCGATGGAGTACACGTACAATGATTTCGGCCAGAAGAAAACCGAAATCGACAGCGACGACAACTACGAGCGCACCTATCTGTATTACGCCGATGGTAAGTTGAAACAGCTGAACGAGACGACCCGAGGCGGCAACGTTCAGCGGGGCACGGCGTTCGAGCGCCGGCAGGTGGCGGGTTACAACTACGACACGTTCGGGCGCGTGACCTACGAAGATGCCGGCAGCACGATTGCGGCGCAATGGATGGCCGGCGGCCTGGGGCAAGTGCACGATGAATTTACGCGCCGGACCAGCACGGTGTTCGACGATGCAGGCCAGGTGCAATACATCAGCATCGGCGGCGAGCAGGAGCTGCTGAAGCTGCTGGTCTACGGCTACGACCTGCTCGGCAATCGCACCAGCATCCTCGCCAATTATCTGGATGGTGCCGGCGATCTGGCGCAGGACATCAAATATTACAGTTTCGACGCCGAGGGTCGGGCACTGATCGTCGACGGCACAGTGGCATCGAACGGCACACGCATCGCTGGTGACACGGGCACCGAAGTCACATATGACCTGGCAGGGCGACGTGCGACTTCCGCCAAGAAGGTGGGCGCCAATGTCGTCAGAGACACCTACAGCTACGACGACCTCGGCTATCTGAAGACGATCGAGGAAGTCGATCCGTCGCGCTTCAACGGCCAGTCGTTTACCAAGGAAACGCGGGAATACGACGACACCGGCCGGCTCACGCAAAGTGCCAACCTTTCGCTGGTGAGAGATGTGGAGAGCGGCCAATACGATGTGATCTTGCTGCGAGACTCGCGGAACACCTACGACGATCTCGGCTATCTGTGGACCACGGAGAACAATCAATACAACTCCGATCGTGCCACGAACTCGATGATCAATTACCAGACGGACCGCGCCGGCCACGTCAACCAGCACGCGGTGGTTGTCTCGGTGAAAGCGGCCAACGATCCACAATGGCACCTGGCTGAAACGCAGTATTACGACTACCGGTACGTGCAGACGCTCGCTGGCTACCAGGAACAGAGCGTTGCTGAGCACACCGTCAGTGCCGATGGCATCAATCACGCGGGCGAGACCACGAGCAGGGAATATGACCTGCTCGGCCGCGAGACATTGCATCGGGCGCGCGGCGTCGATACCGCGCTCGTCTATGACATCAACGGGCAGCTGCGCCAGAAGTCGGCCGGCACCGGCAACTATCAAAATTTCTATTTTGCCGACGGCAAACAGATCGGCGTGGTGGGGCGCGGCTCGCTCGCGATCGCACAGTTCTCCAACAGCTTCACGCCGATCAGCGAAACCTATCCGGGCGCGACGCCGGGCAATTACATCGTGAGCTCGGGCGACACGCTGGCGAGCATTGCGGCCTCGGTGTTCGGCGATGCCTCGCTGTGGTACTTGCTCGCCGATGCCAACAATGTGAATTTCGGCCCGAACGCCACGCTGCCTGCGAGCGAAGTGGGCAAGTCGTATCACGTGCCGAACGTGGCCATCAATGTGAGCGGCACTGCAAATGCGTTCAAGCCGTTCAACCTCAACGAGGTGGTGGGCAGCAGCACGCCGCGGGCGGCAACGTTGCCGCATCCTCAGCAGACTTGTCGCGAGCAGGTCGGCGCGATCGCAACGCTCGCAGTGGTGGTTGCAATTTCGGTTGCAGTGAGCTCATTCACAGGCGGCGTTGCTTCCGCTGCAGTCGGGAACGTGCTGGGCTCTGCGATCGGCGCTGTCGTGGGAAGTGCCACACAGCAGTCGGTCGGCTGGGCGCTTGGATTGAATCACGGTATCGATGGCGGACAGTTGCTCACATCTGGCCTCACTGCAGGTTTGAGCGCTGGTGTCGCGGGTGTCGTCGGCAATCAAAACCTGCTCGATCGTGCGTTCGGCGGCGGCTTCGATGCCCTGGCCAACATCGGTTTCGAGGCAGTCGCCAATGGCAACTTCGACGCCGACTGGCTGTTGAGGGCACCGCTGCAGGGAGCGCTGGCACTGGGCAGCGGCGCTGTCATCGGTGCGAGCGGCCTGAGCTCCAATCCTGCCGACGCCGACGACTTGTTGTTATTGCAGAAAGGCCTGGGCGGTGCGCAGAGCATTGTTTCTAATGCTCTCGATCCGCGAACGGGCTGGGCCTTCCATGATGAGTTACGCAGCTGGTCCGCGATCACTCGTCAGACTGTGCAGGCGGCGGCGCAAGTGGCGGCTGGTTACGTAGGCACGCTGGCCGCGAACAAAGTGTTGGGCAAGGACAGCGCCCGGTCGACGTTTGCTATTCCACCGGCGGTGCTCGAAGACGGCGCCGACACGGCGAGAGAGCTGGCGTCGCTCGAAGCAGAAGGTTCTGTGCCGGACGCGATTGCAGCTGCGTTTGCCAGGGAACAACGCGCCAGCACGCGGTCGACTGGTCGGCTATACGCCGGCGACAACGCCTTTGAAATCGAAGCCGCTGCGAATGCTGAGGCCGCGGCCGCTGCATATGAGCTCAACGGTACGCCGCTGTCGGATTATGAGAATCAGCTGCTCGATTGGAAGCACGGCGCCGAGCGTTGGTATGCGCGGTATCAGGCGTGGCAGAACAACGAAGTGAAAAATGGCACGTATGAGCAACGGTTCGATCCCGGCGTGCCGGACTATGTGCAGGCGGCGGTCAACAGTTCGGATCAGGACTACTTGATTGCCCGCCGGGCCATCGCCGAGAACGCAGCGCTGGCGGAAGGCGCAGCGAGAGCCGGCCAGCGAGCGCTCGACGAGTACGGGCAGGAGATCGGCACGTACTCGGCGTTAGGGCAGATCGATCTGGATCGCAGCGAAGTCATCGCTGTGACATCCGGGCCTGCAAATCCGGATGTGGCTTATGGCGTGATGATGGATGAAGCTCGGGCAGCCGGTGTAGCGCCGCAGGTCTTGATCCCGGACTTTTTCCCCAATCCAGGTCAGCTGGAGGCGGCCGAGAAGATCGTCAAAGAACACATGCGTCAGCAATATGAGAACCGACCGGGGACTCACACGCCTGTGACGATCGACTACCAGGCGCAGCTCGACAGGATCAAGGCCGAGCGCGACCGGCAGCAGCGCGCCGAAGACGGTATTTCCACCGTGTTCACGGGCCCCATCGGTTTTCTCGGCGGCGTGGCGGGTGGCTTGACCCGGACGATTGCCGGCGGCAGCTTCGAGGAGGGCTATTTCAGGGGCGCTCAGATCGGCAGCTTCGGCGATGCGTTTGCCCAAGCCGTGGGCCCGGCCATCGCAGCCAGAGCGGCGCTCAGCGATGTTACAACTCCGGTACTCGACGGCCGGCAATATGTGAGCGGTGCGCCCGTCGACTTCCCCGGTCTGCGTGCGCCAATCGAAGCTGAAACATTAGCAGGGGCGCGCGGCCCGGGCGCGAAGGTTCCTCGCGACGTCCGGTGGAACGTTCTCCAGTATGGCAACGAATTTCTGTTTCGCTATCGGACCAACGCTGGTCAAGTTCGGGCGGCCGCTGAGTTCGCGGCCAAAAATGGCGCCACCGAAATCAACATTCTGACCAATGCCCATGGCTGGCTGTTGAGGGACGACGACGGCGCCTTGGCGGGCTACCTGATCACCGAGAAGAACGCCGGCTATCACTGGAAGGGTACCTATCACACTTTCTTCGGCGAGGACGCCGCCACCCAAGGGATCATTCAAGATCGCTACCCGAACACCACCGTGAACCTGTTCGATGCGACCGATCCCCTGCATTACGAGGCGTACCAGGCCCGGGCCGTGCTTGCGCGCGGGTTGGAGCCCGGCATCGCTTGCATCGGCGGCTTTTGTTACAGCGGGTTCACCCGACACGACTTCGGGTCGTATCGGCCCTGACCTGCGGCATTCGCGGATTTGTAAGTTTCTGGTGTTTGTTGCATGTTCCCACCTGGGTAAGGAGCCTGGCTCGAGTAACGGAAGGCATTGTGGTGCTGAGCGCCTGGAGCGAGATCGCCGATCGGGGTTGGGATGCCATCGTGCTGGGCAACGGTGCCAGCATCGCGGTCGATCCGGCGTTCTCGTATCGATCGCTGCTCGACGCCGCGCGCGGCGATGAGCTCGTCTCCGAGCAGATCAACCAGATCTTCGAATATTTCCAGACGCAGGATTTCGAGCTGGTCCTGCGCATGCTCACCCATGCCTCGAAGATCAATGCCGTGCTGAATGTTCGCGATCGCGTCGTGTCCGATGCTTATGCGAGCATCCGCCAGGCGCTGGTCCATGCCATCCGCAGGTCGCACGTTGGGTATGAAAAGGCTCAGCCGCACCTGCTCGTCGCGGGTGACTTCCTGAGCGCGTTTCACACGGTCATCTCGCTCAACTACGACCTGTTCGTCTATTGGGCGATGCTGCGCTGGAATGCCGAACGCGAGGTGCAGTGATTCAAGGACTGTTTCGTCAACGGCAGGTTCAGGACCGACTGGGACTACATGCGACAGCCGCACAGCGATGCTGAGCGGGCGACCCTGGTGTTTTATCCGCACGGCAATCTGGTCCTGGCGGTCAACGTACAGGGGGAGGAGCGGAAGCTGTTCGGTGGCAACAACAAGCTGCTCGATATGCTGTTCATGCAATGGCAGTCGGGCAATTACAGCCCGCTGTTCGTGAGTGAAGGCACGAGCGGACAAAAGCGCCAGGCGATCGATCGCAGCTCCTATTTGCGGGAGATCTACACCAGGGCGTTGCCGCAGCTCGGCGAGAGCCTGGTCATCTACGGCTGGTCCATGGCGGAGCAGGACGAGCATTTGCTCGAGCCGATCCTCGGCGCAGCGTCTTTGCAGCAGCTGGCGGTTTCGGTGTTCCCGGAAGGCAAGGTCGATAAGCGAGTGAATGAGCTGGAAGAGCGCATTCGCGCCAAAGCGAACAATCCGCAGCTGGCAGTCACGTTCTTCGATGCAAACAGCCGGGGCTGCTGGATCCACCAGTGACGCGTGACGCGACTTTGACGTCGCTTTCGTGACATCCTAACGGGATGGACTTCCTTTCCGCTGTCGTCACCCTGTTTCTGATCATGGACCCGCTGGGCAACGTGCCGGTGTTTCTGGCCGTGCTCAAGCGGGTGTCGCCGGAGCGGCGGCGCAAGATTCTGGTGCGCGAGGTGTTGATCGCCTACGCGGTGCTGTTGTTCTTTTTGCTGGTCGGCGAGCAGGTGCTGGAGCTGCTGCAGATCCAGCAGGAGACGATCAGCATTGCCGGCGGCATCGTGCTGTTCCTGATCGCGCTGCGCATGATTTTTCCTCAAGCCGGCACGTTCGCCGAGTCCTCCGAGGGCGAGCCGTTGGTCGTGCCGCTCGCCATTCCTCTGATCGCCGGCCCTTCGACGCTCGCAACGCTGCTGCTGCTCCGGGCGGATACGGAGAGCATGTTTCAACTGTGGCTCGCAACCACCGTCGCGTGGTCCGCCACCGCCGCCATCCTCATCGCCGCCCCCTTCTTCTACCGCGCCCTCGGCGAACGCGGCCTGGTAGCGATGGAACGCCTGATGGGCATGGTGCTGGTGATGATCAGCGTCCAGATGTTTCTTAACGGCGTCGCGACGTTCATGGCTCGGTGAACGCGGGCGACACATTGCTGTTTCGCCCGCTTGCGCTGCATGGGCCGAGAGCGCGTAGCGCGCTACATCCCCGGAATCGGCAGGCACTCCATGACTTCGACCGACTCGCCGGGGAAGATGGTGAAGTGCGGATGGTTTTCAAACATCTTCGCGGCGGCTTCGTGGGATTCGGCTCGGACCACGACATAGCCGGTCATGGCGTTCTTGGTGTCCGAGACGCCGGTGGGGGCGATGCGCTTGGTCTTGCCAAGTGGCCCGCCCTGCACGACGACGGCCTGCTGATGTTTGGTCATCCAGTCGCCCCAGGCTTTGATGCCCGTCTGCTCACGCTGCTTGCGTTCTGACTCGCTCAAGCCGTTCCATTTCTTGAACCCGTCGGGAGTGCCGAGATAAATCGCGAGAAAGTTTTTCATGATTGGCTCCTGGTTGAGTCGCTGGCGCAAGGGGCGCCGCTTCATGAAGACGACCGGGGCGGCGGCGGGCCGACAACCCGGCGCACAAAAAGAGCCGCGATGAGGCACGGAAGGCCAAATTCTCAGTCGAATGTCGGCGCCGGCGCTCATGCCGCGTCCTTGGCTGGAACGATCACTCAGCGAGCAGGAAAAATGACAACGACTCCGACGATCTGGACCGGCCGTGTGCTCACCGCGCTGTTTGCGCTCTTTATGTTAGGAGCGTCCGTGGCGCCGAAGCTGCTCGGCATTCCCGTAGCCGAAGACACGATGAAGCAACTGGGCTGGCCCGCCGGCTATGCCTTCGGAATCGGCGTGCTGGAGCTGACGTGCCTGGTGCTTTATCTCTACCCGCGCACGAACGTGCTCGGCGCGATCTTGTTCATGGGCGTGTTTGGCGGAGCCATGGCAACCCAGCTGCGCGCGGGAAATCCCTTGTTCAGCCACGTTCTTTTCAGCATCTACCTGGGGCTGTTCATGTGGGGTGGCCTGTGGCTGCGCGATCCGGGTGTGCGGGCGTTGTTTCCCTTACGCGGGAATCGCGGAGCGGGCTAGGTAGCAGCCCGAAATGTGCGCCAGGTCATGAGCCGCGCCGGGGAATCGAAGCGTCCGCCCTGTAGAGAATCGGCAAGCTGCCGATCTCTTCAGCGAGTCCCCGAGATGCGGCCATCATGTTCAAGTCCCTGAAAGCCCGAATCGCTCTATTCATCAGCTGTGTGCTGCTGCCGATTTCAATTGGCGCGGCAGTGTACTTCGCGATGCGCGAAGGCTCGCAGATGCGCGAGCAGGCATCTACGCAGGCGGCCCGCGAAGTGTCGGGGGTGCTGGATCTGCTCACGATCAGCGATCAGCAGCTGGCATTGCGCGTGCAATCCTCGATGAAGCTGTTACAGGAGCGCAGCGGTGCACTCGGCGCCGCGAGCGCCGGAGCGATGGTCAAAGTCGGCGATCACAACGTGCCGGAGCTGTTGTTCGGCGGTCACTCGCAAGTGGAGAAATACGAGCTCGTCGACGCAATCACGCAGATCGCGGGCGGCACCGTCACGTTGTTCTCGAAGGCGGACGACAAGTTCGTGCGCGTCTCCACGAATGTGATGAAAGAAGGCAAACGCGCCGTCGGCACTGTGCTCGATCCGAAAGGCGCTGCCATTGCCGAGATCAACGCAGGCCGCGCGTTCTACGGCCAAGTCGACATTCTGGGCAATCCCTACATCACCGGTTACGAGCCGATCCGGGATGCCGCGGGTAGAACGATCGGCATTTTGTACGTCGGCTATCAAGTCGATATGAAAGTGCTCGAAGAAACGGTCGGCCGGGCCAAGCTGCTCAAAGGCGGCGTGGTCGCGGTGATCGACGACAAAGGCAAAGTGCGCTTTCACACCTCCGGCGTGAGCGATGAAACCGTCGCGGAGGCCATCGACGATAAAGCATCGGGCTGGGTGCGCTTGGACAAACCGTTCGAAGCCTGGAACTTCAAAGTCGTCGCTGCCTATCCCGCCGCTGAAGTCGCCGCAGCTCAGCGCTCGCGTGCTGTCACGATCATTGGCGGCGCCCTCCTCGTGGGCTGCATCGTGCTCGGCGTGCTCATGACGTTGTTACAACAGCTGGTGTTGCGTCCGATCGGCGGCGAGCCGCAGACCGCGATGGACATGATGAAACGAATTGCCGCCGGCGATCTTTCGGCTCGCCGCATCGGCGCGTCCGAAGGCAGCGTGATCGGCGAATGCGAACGGATGAGCGCGAAGCTCGCGGAAATCGTTGCGCAAGTCCGGCGAGCCTCCATGTCCGTCGGTTTCTCGGCGGGCGAGATCTCACAAGGCAACGACGATCTGTCGTCACGCACGCAGGAACAAGCCGCGGCGCTGGAAGAAACAGCCGCGAGCATGGAACAAATGACCGCGACGGTGAAAGCGAACGCCGACAACGCACGGCAAGCCGACGATCTTGCGACCGAAGCGCGGCAGCGGGCGGAACGCTCGGTGCAAATCGCCAGCCGCACCACGCACGCGATGAACGAGATCGATCAGTCCAGCCGCAAGATCGAAGACATCATCGGCGTCATCGACGAGATCGCCTTCCAGACCAATCTGCTGGCGTTGAACGCCGCAGTCGAAGCGGCTCGTGCTGGCGAGCAGGGCCGCGGGTTCGCGGTGGTTGCCTCCGAGGTGCGGGCGCTCGCTCAGCGCAGCGCCAGCGCTGCGAAAGAGATCAAAGGTTTGACCCGAGGCCAGGCGCATGTTCGAGCACGGGCAGTGGGCGACGCCGGTACCGGTAC